>NZ_JBSGXB010000047.1:0-34294 GCF_053609185.1 Streptomyces sp. NPDC054956
ACATAGTTCTCAGTACCACCCGTTTCCAGGGAGCTGTTGTCCATGAACCCCCAGGCCCCGGTTTACGTGCGCGCCGAAGACGACGCCTGGCTCACGATGGTGTACTACCGCTTCCACGCGTGGAGCGGTCACCGCCCCTTCTGGGCCGGACTGATCACGCTCATCGCCGGCTTCCCCATCGCGTACTTCCCGTACGCGGACGTACGCCTCGGCAACGTCACCATCGCGATGGCGACGACGGCCGGTGCCGGCTCGCTGATCATCGGCGTCCTCCTGGCAACGCTGGGGCTGACGCTCTGGTTCCAGCAGGGCGTACGCATCTTCGCGGGCGTCGCCGCGATCCTGCTGGGGCTCGTGTCCCTGCCGGTGTCCAACCTCGGCGGCTTCGGCCTGGGCCTCATCCTCTCCATGGTCGGCGGCGGCCTCGCGCTGGCCTGGGTACCGGGCCGGCCGGCGGACGAGAGCGACGCGCAGGACACGGCGGACGCCGGGAACACGGCGCAGACCGTGGCCCTGGGCAAGGCGGAGGCGATGGCGGGACCCCAGGGCGTCCCGGGCCCCCGCGCGACGGAAACGGCATACGCGAGCGAGACGACTGCCCACGCCGATGGCGGGAGGAACAGTGCGGGGTGACGAGACGCAGCGGGGCGAGGCCCCGGGTGCGGATTCCCGTGAGAGGAAGGGCCCGCGCCACGCGGCGCCCAGGAAGTCGCTGCTGACCAAGTTCCAGATACCCGTCGGCAAGACGATGGCGCTGGCGGCTATGCCGACGGCGGTCTTCGTCGGCATGAGCATGGCGCCCAAGTTGGCCGTGGCCGACGAGCAGGAGATCCCCTTCGCGCCCGGCCCGTGCGTGACGCGGTCCGACGAGCCCGCGGAGTCGGCATCCCCGTCGCCGTCGAAGACGCCCTCCAAGACCGATGCGAAGAAGACCCCGCAGGCGAAGCCCTCGCCGGGCAAGACGCCCGACGTGGTGCCTTCTCCGAGCGCGAGCCCGTCGGCGTCCCAGCCGGCGGAGAAGCCCGCCGAGCAGCCGGCCCAGCCTCCGGTGGCTCCCGTGGCGGCCAAGGCCTCCAACCCGCTGGACCCGCTGGGTGTCGGCGACGCCATCAAGGGCTTCTTCGACAACCTCGGCAAGCCGCTGCGCAACGACCCCGACGCGACCGCGCCCGCTCCGGCGGCCCCGAAGCCGGAGGAGAAGCCGGCCGTCGCGCCCGACCCGGCCGCGGACGCGATCCGCGACGCCGCGAAGAAGGCCGGCGCCGAGGTCGAGGAGCTCTCCGACGAGGTCAAGGACACCAAGACCACGCCGAAGGACGAGACCGGCGCGGACAAGGCGAAGGACGAGGACAAGGCCGGGGAGAAGAAGGACGCGGACGGGAAGGAACCCTTCCCCTGCCCGACCTACGACGCCAAGGCACTGGCGGACGCCGAACTGGAGCAGGGCATCCCGCTGCTCCCGGACGAGCCCTGGTACCTCGACAGCTCGCTGCTGACCCTCTACGGCCTCGACTACGAGGGCATCGTCGAGGTGAAGACGGCGGGCGGCAAGACCAAGAAGGTCCTGAAGTTCACGGCGGACTCGCTGGACATCAAGGACCTGTACCAAACGGTCGGCAAGGGCGGGCAGGTCGCCCACCTGAAGTCCCGTCCGGGCTCGACGTCGAAGATCCGCGGGGCCAAGGTGACGATGTACACCGAGAGCCTCAAGGGCAACCTCTTCGGCCTGATCCCGATCGAGTTCACCCCGAACAGCCCGCCGCCCCTGAACGTCCCCTTCGCGTTCTTCACGAACGTCAAGGTCGTCCAGGCCGGCCAGTTCGGCGGCACGCTGACCGTCCCGGGCCTCAAGAACTACATCGGCCCGGCCGAGTAGTCGCTCCAGCGACGTGAACAGTCGGTCCCGCGAGGAGCCGTACGCACCGAGGGCGGCACCCTGATCCTCATCGGATCGGGGTGCCGCCCTCGGTCTCTGTGCGGCAGAGTTCAAGCGGTGCGGCGGGTGCGAGGTCAGTCGCGGGCGCCGCCGCCCAGGTGGTGGACGCGGACCATGTTGGTCGTGCCCGGGACGCCGGGGGGCGAGCCGGCGGTGACGACCATGGTGTCGCCCGTGTTGTAGCGGCCCAGCTTGAGCAGCTCGGCGTCCACGAGGTCGACCATGGCGTCGGTGTTGTCCACGTGCGGGACGACGTAGGACTCGACGCCCCAGCTCAGGGTGAGCTGGTTGCGGGTGCCGGCGTCCGTGGTGAAGGCCAGGATCGGCTGGATCGCGCGGTAGCGCGACAGGCGGCGGGCGGTGTCACCGGAGTGGGTGAAGGCGACCAGGGCCTTGCCGTCCAGGAAGTCCGCGATCTCGCAGGCCGCGCGGGCGACGGAGCCGCCCTGGGTGCGGGGCTTCTTGCCCGGGACCAGCGGCTGGAGGCCCTTGGACAGGAGCTCCTCCTCGGCCGCCTCGACGATCTTCGACATCGTCTTGACGGTCTCGATCGGGTAGGCGCCGACCGAGGACTCGGCGGACAGCATGACCGCGTCCGCCCCGTCGAGGATCGCGTTGGCGACGTCGGACGCCTCGGCGCGCGTCGGGCGCGAGTTGGTGATCATCGACTCCATCATCTGGGTCGCGACGATCACCGGCTTGGCGTTGCGGCGGCACATCTCCACGAGGCGCTTCTGCACCATCGGGACCTTCTCGAGCGGGTACTCGACGGCCAGGTCGCCACGGGCCACCATGACCGCGTCGAAGGCGGCTACGACGCCCTCCATGTTGGCGACGGCCTGCGGCTTCTCGACCTTGGCGATGACGGGGACCCGGCGGCCCTCCTCGTCCATGACCTTGTGGACGTCCTTGACGTCGTTGGCGTCGCGGACGAAGGACAGGGCGACCATGTCGCAGCCCATCCGCAGCGCGAAGCGCAGGTCGTCGACGTCCTTCTCCGACAGGGCGGGGACGTTGACGGCGGCACCCGGCAGGTTGATGCCCTTGTGGTCCGAGATGACACCGCCCTCGATGACGATGGTCTTGACCCGCGGGCCGTCGACCTCGGTCACCCGGAGCTCGACGTTGCCGTCGTTGATCAGGACCTGGTCGCCCTTGGAGACGTCCCCCGGCAGACCCTTGTAGGTCGTGCCGCAGATGGACTTGTCGCCCGGGACGTCCTCGGTGGTGATGGTGAACTCGTCACCGCGGACGAGCTCGACGGGACCCTCGGCGAAGGTTTCCAGACGGATCTTCGGGCCCTGGAGGTCGGCGAGGACGCCGACCGCGCGCCCGGTGTCCTCGGAGACCTTCCGGACGCGGTCGTACCGCTCCTGGTGTTCTGCCTGGGAGCCGTGGCTGAAGTTGAATCGGGCCACGTTCATACCGGCCTCGACGAGCGCTTTCAGCTGCTCATACGAGTCGACGGCGGGGCCCAGCGTGCAGACGATTTTGGAACGGCGCATGGAGGCGATCCTATCGGTTTGTTTCGTAGCGGAATATTCCGTCTGGTGGAAAGTCCAAAGTGACTAACCGGTAACCAGGGCGTAGGTCTGGCTGGCGATCTCCAGCTCCTCGTCCGTCGGGACCACGGCCACGGCCACCCGGGCGTACTCCGCGGAGACCAGCCGCGGCTCGGGGGACCGTACGCCGTTGGCCTCCAGGTCGAGCGCCAGACCCAGCTCCTCCAGCCCGGCCAGGGCCATCTCCCGGATGGAGGAGGAGTTCTCTCCCACGCCGGCCGTGAAGGCCACCGCGTCCACCCGGCCCAGGACCGCCGAGTACGCGCCGATGTACTTCTTCAGCCGGTGGATGTACGAGGCCAGCGCCAGGCGGGCGGAGGCGTCGCCCTCCTCCGCCCGGCGCTGCACCTCGCGCATGTCGTTGTCGCCGCACAGACCCAGCAGACCGCTCTTCTTGTTGAGCAGCGAGTCGATCTCGTCGATCGACATGCCGCCCACGCGCGCCAGGTGGAAGACGACCGCCGGGTCCAGATCGCCCGAACGGGTGCCCATGACCAGGCCCTCCAGCGGGGTCAGGCCCATCGATGTCTCCACGCACACCCCGCCGTGGACGGCCGAGGCCGAGGCGCCGTTGCCCAGGTGGAGCACGATCACGTTCACGTCCTCCTCGGGCTTGCCGAGGAGCCGGGCCGTGGCCCGGGCGACGTAGGCGTGGGAGGTGCCGTGGAACCCGTACCGCCGGATGGAGTACTTGTCGGCCGTCGCGGCGTCGATCGCGTACCGGGCCACGTGCTCCGGCATCGTCGAGTGGAAGGCCGTGTCGAAGACCGCCACCTGCGGCAGGTCCGGGCGCAGGGAGCGGGCCACCTCGATGCCCGTCACGTTCGCCGGGTTGTGCAGCGGCGCGAGCGGGATCAGGCCGCGGATCTCGGCCAGCACCGCGTCGTCGATCAGCGTCGGGTGGGTGAACTTGGTCCCGCCGTGCACCACCCGGTGGCCCACGGCCGCCAGTTCGGGCGAGTCCAGGCCCAGGCCGTCGGCGGCCAGCTCCGCCGCGACGGCCTTGAGCGCGGCCTCGTGGTCCGCGATCGGGCCGACCTGCTCGCGCTTGCCGTCGGCGGCACCCGGGCCGCTCAGCGGCTCGTGCACGAGCCTGGAGGTCTCCTCGCCGATGCGCTCCACCAGGCCGACCGCCAGGCGGGAGGAGTCCGCCATGTCGAGCAGCTGGTACTTCACCGACGAGGAGCCGGAGTTGAGGACGAGTACGCGCGATGCGGTCACGATGGGGGTCTTTCCTTTGCGGTGGGGGCTCGGTGGGGGAGGGGTCAGCCGGCCACGGGCTGGGACTGGGCCTGGATCGCCGTGATGGCCACGGTGGTGACGATGTCCTGGACCAGGGCACCGCGGGAGAGGTCGTTGACGGGCTTGCGCAGGCCCTGCAGGACCGGTCCGACCGCCACCGCGCCGGCCGAACGCTGCACGGCCTTGTACGTGTTGTTGCCGGTGTTGAGGTCCGGGAAGATCAGCACCGTCGCGCGGCCGGCCACCTCGGACTCGGGCAGCTTGGTCGCGGCGACCGAGGGCTCCACGGCGGCGTCGTACTGGATCGGACCCTCGATCAGCAGGTCGGGGCGCTGCTCGCGGACGATCTCGGTGGCCTTGCGGACCTTGTCCACGTCCACGCCCGAACCGGAGGTGCCCGTCGAGTACGAGAGCATCGCGATCCGCGGCTCCAGCCCGAACGCGGCCGCGGTGGCCGCCGACTGGACGGCGATGTCGGCGAGCTGCTCGGCGTTGGGGTCCGGGTTGACGGCGCAGTCGCCGTACGCGAGGACCTTGTCGGCCAGGCACATGAAGAAGACCGAGGAGACGATCGACGCGTCGGGCTTGGTCTTGATGATCTCGAAGGCCGGGCGGATGGTGGCGGCGGTGGAGTGCACCGAGCCGGAGACCATGCCGTCGGCGAGGCCCTCCTGGACCATCAGGGTGCCGAAGTAATTGACGTCGGTGACCACGTCGTTGGCCAGCTCGACCGTCATGCCCTTGTGGGCGCGGGCCTTGGCGTAGTACTCGGAGAAGCGTTCCCGCAGCGGGGAGGTCGCCGGGTCGATCAGCTGGGCGCCCGAGATGTCGATCCCCAGGTCGGCGGCCTTCTTCAGGATCGCCGGCTCCTCGCCCAGCAGGGTGAGGTCGCAGACCCCGCGGCGCAGGACCACGTCCGCGGCGCGCAGCACGCGCTCCTCGGTGCCCTCGGGGAGCACCACGCGGCGGCGCTCGGAGCGGGCCCGCTCCAGCAGCTCGTGCTCGAACATCATCGGGGTGACGCGCTCGGAGCGGGCCACCGAGAGCACCTCGCGCAGTTCGGCGGTGTCCACGTGGCGTTCGAACAGGCCGAGCGCGGTCTCCAGCTTGCGCGGGGTCGCGGAGTTGAGCCGGCTCTGCAGGGAGAAGAGCTCGGCGGCCGTCGGGAAGCTGTTGCCGGCCACCGAGACGACCGGCGTGCCCGGAGCCAGCTTCGAGGCCAGCGTCAGGATGTCCTTGCCGGGGCGCTCGTTCAGGGTCAGCAGCACGCCGGCGATCGCCGGGGTGCCCGAGGTGTGCGCGGCGAGCGCGCCGATGACCAGGTCGGCCCGGTCCCCGGGGGTGACGACGAGGCAGCCGGGGGTCAGGGCGTTGAGGAAGTTCGGCAGCATGGCTCCGCCGAAGACGAAGTCCAGGGCGTCGCGGGCCAGTCCGGCCTCGTCGCCCAGGAGCACCTCGCCGCCGAGCGCCTGGGTGATCTGGGCGACCGTCGGGGCGGACAGGTGCTTGTCGTCCGGCAGGACGTAGCAGGGTACGGGGAGCCGGGCGGCCAGGCGTTCGGCTATCGCCTCGCGGTCCTCGGGGGCCACCCGGTTGACGACCATCGCGCCCACGTGGCAGCCCAGGCCCTCGTACGCGCGGTACGCGTTGCGGGTCTCGGCGCGCACGGCCTCGGCGGGATGCTTGGTGCCTCCCACGACGGGGATGACCAGCGCGCCCAGCTCGTTGGCGAGGCGGGCGTTGAGCGCCAGCTCGTCGGGGAGGTTCGTGTCGGCGTAGTCGGTGCCGAGGACCAGCATGACCTCGTAGTCCCGGGCCACCTGGTGGTAGCGGCCGACCAGCTGGGACACCAGCTCGTCCGTGCCCTTCTCGGCCAGGATGATGGAGGCCTCGTGGTACTCCATGCCGTAGGCCGTCGAGGCGTCCTGGTCGATCCGGTAGCGGCCCTTGAGCAGATCGAAGAGCCGGTCGGGCCCGTCGTGCAACAGGGGGCGGTAGACGCCCACCCGGCCTGTCTGGCGGGTCAGGAGCTCCATGATGCCCAGCTCGACGACCTGGCGGCCGTCCCCCCGCTCGATCCCCGTCACGTACACGCTGCGCGTCACGCGTGCTCTCCGTCCCAATTCGAGTCGGTTGTCCCAGTTAATGTGGGCTTGACCTCTTGACAATACCCCTGCGATTCCTTAGGACGCCCGCCGGGAGAAGGGCCCCTGGAGGGGGCCGAAAGGCCCTGCGGGTCCCCCTCGGGCGGGGTGCCACGGAGCGCGCACCACCCGGGGCCCGTGGAACAATCGGACAGGCTTCATCAAATACGCCCTTCATACGGCACCTCATACGGCATCTCATATGAACAGTCGGTCGGCCGGGCGCCCGCACGCGAACGGCCAGGTACGACCAGGAGCAGGAGACACAGCACGATGCGTATCGGAGTTCTCACCGCAGGCGGCGACTGCCCGGGCTTGAACGCTGTCATCCGTTCGGTCGTACACCGTGCCGTGGTCGGGCACGGGGACGAGGTCATCGGCTTCGAAGACGGGTTCAAGGGCCTCCTCGACGGCAACTACCGCCCCCTCGACATCAACGCGGTCAGCGGCATTCTCGCCCGCGGCGGCACGATTCTCGGTTCAGCCCGGATGGAGCGCGCCCGGCTGCACGAGGCGGCCGAGAACGCGCAGGAGCTGGCGAAGCGGTACGACATCGACGCGCTGATCCCGATCGGCGGCGAGGGCACCCTGACCGCCGCCCGGATGCTGTCGGACGCCGGCATGCCCGTCGTCGGCGTGCCGAAGACGATCGACAACGACATCTCCTCCACCGACCGCACCTTCGGCTTCGACACCGCCGTCATGGTCGCCACCGAGGCCATCGACCGCCTCAAGACCACCGCGGAGTCCCACCAGCGCGTCATGGTCGTCGAGGTGATGGGCCGGCACGCCGGCTGGATCGCCCTGGAGTCCGGCATGGCCGGCGGCGCCCACGGGATCTGCCTGCCGGAGCGCCCCTTCGAGGTGGACGCCCTGGTGAAGATGGTGGAAGAACGATTCGCCCGCGGTAAGAAGTTCGCCGTCGTCTGTGTCGCCGAAGGCGCGCACCCGGCCGAGGGCTCCATGCCGTACGAGAAGGGCGCGATCGACCAGTACGGCCACGAGCGCTTCGCCGGCATCGGCAACCGCCTCGCCGTCGAGCTGGAGCGGCGCCTGGGCAAGGAAGCCCGTCCGGTCATCCTCGGCCACGTCCAGCGCGGCGGCACCCCCACGGCCTACGACCGCGTCCTCGCGACCCGGTTCGGCTGGCACGCGGTCGAGGGAGTCCACCGCGGCGACTTCGGCAACATGACCGCCCTGCGCGGCACCGACATCGTCATGGCCCCGCTGGCCTCCGCGGTCACCGAGCTGAAGACCGTTCCCGAGAACCGCATGTACGAGGCGGAGTCGGTCTTCTGACCTTCCCGCCAGGGCCTTTCCCCCTCCGGATCCGGAGGACCGAAGGGCCCCGGGGCGGGACCTCCGCCCCGACTTCGCACGCCGAAAGGCCCCGATCCCGTCCTCGTGTGGACGCGATCGGGGCCTTTCCCGTAGGGGATCCGCGGGCGGAATGTGTCCTACGCCGCACCGCCCGCGAGGTTCCAGAACCGGTCCACGATGTCCGCGAGGTACTCGCGCCCCGAGTCGCCGCTGCCGGCCTCGCCCTGCCCGCCGCCCCAGCTCAGCGTCGCCACCATCCTCGACTGGTACTCCCCGTGCAGCTGCTCCAGCACCCGCTCCAGATGGGCCTTGGGCACCGGCAGCAGCTTGGCGAGCGGCTTCGTGTACGCCTGCCAGCGCGTGGTGACCGCGCTGCGCAGCAGGTCGGCCAGTTCCTCGTGCTTGCCGGTCGCGGTCACGAACTGGGCCAGGGTCAGTCCCAGCGCCGTGGCCAGGGCGGCGGACTGCCGCTCGTTGCCCTTCCAGCGGCCGGAGTCCTCCATCTTCTGGTAGGAGCCCGCCTCCAGGCCGATCCGCCGGGCCAGGTCCTCGGCGGCCAGCCCCCTGGCCATCCGGTGCTCGCGCAAGGTGACCGGCTCGGCCAGGAGCTCCGCGGGGGAACACCAGAGCACGCCCGCGAGGGCCGTGAGCTCGGCGGAGGACGGCGATATCTCGCCACGCTCCCATGCCATCACGGTCTCGGGAGTGACGACCATTCCGTACTGGGCACGCAGGCCGTAGGCGACATGACCGGGAGCCATGCCCAGGGCCGCGCGGAGACGACGCGCGGCGGGGGCATTGAAAGGTGGGCTGGAGTGCACACGGCACACCGTAGGAGTGGCCGAGGCGCGGCGACTACAGACCAATCAAACAAGCCCATAACTCGTAGGAACGTCCTATGGAGTTAAGGGCTTTGGTCGGTTTTCAATGCGACTGTCCGGTAATCGGATCGATCCGTGATCCACTTCCAAGCGTACGGTTCCGGCCGCCCTCAGGGATAGCCCCGCGCGTGATCCGCCTCACAAGGACCGGACCGACTCGAACCGGCCACCCCGCCGCTCCGTGCTCCCGTACGGAGGCCCTCGCGTACGGGGGTGGCGAGGGCCTCCCTCACCTTCCCTTCTTGCCTTGACGTCGACGTCAAGGATTACGGTCGGGCCATGCGAATCGGCGAACTGGCCGAGCGGGCGGGCACCAGCACGCGGACGCTCCGGTACTACGAGTCGCGGGGCCTGCTCCCCGCACGGCGCGACGGCAACGGCTACCGCACCTACGACGAGGACGACCTGCGGCTGCTCCGCGAGATCCGCACGCTCCAGGACTTCGGGTTCGACCTGGAGGAGACCCGCCCCTTCGTGGAGTGCCTGCGCGCCGGCCACCCGGCCGGCGACTCCTGCCCGGCCTCGCTGGCCGTCTACCGGCGCAAGCTCGCCGAACTGGACGGCCTGATCGGCCGGCTCACGGGCGTACGGGACCAGGTGGCGGGCCAGCTCGCCGAAGCGGAAGCCGAGGCCGCGGCCGCGGCCGCGGCCTCGGCAGAAGCAGAAGCGCCGGCACGGCCCAGATGCGAGATGACCGGCTGACCGGCCGGGACGAGAGGGGAATGAACATGAAGGCAACCGGTGTGGCCGAAGTGACCGACGCGGACTTCGAGGCGGAGGTGCTCGGCGAGCGCGGCCGGCCCGTCCTGGTGGAGTTCACCGCCGACTGGTGCGGCCCGTGCCGCCAGCTCGCCCCGGTCCTGTCCGCCGTCGCCGCCGAGGAGGCGGGCCGGCTCAAGGTCGTCCAGATCGACGCGGACACCAACCCCGCCACCCTCGCGCGGTACGGGGTGCTGTCCATGCCGACCCTGCTCGTCTTCCGCGACGGCGAACCCGTCCGGCAGATGGTCGGGGCCCGCGCCAAGCGCAAGCTCCTCCAGGAACTGGAGGACGTCATGGCACCCGCCCGCCCGGCCTGGGCAGGGCGGGCCGCCGCCCCGGCTACGGCACCGGCCTGAACCAGACCGTCGCCAGCGGCGGGAGGGTCAGGCGCAGGCTCGCCGCCCGCCCCTGCGCGGGCACCGGCTCGGGCCGCACCGGCCGGGCGTGGTGGACGCCGCTGCCGCCGTAGAGCTGCTGGTCGGTGTTGAGCACCTCCCGCCACTGCGCGACCTCCTCCGGGACCCCGAGGCGGTACCCGTGCCGGACCACCGGCGAGAAGTTCGAGACGCACAGCAGCTGCGAGCCGTCCTGCGCGAACCGCAGGAACGCGAAGACGTTGTCCTCCGCCGCGTCCCCCTCCACCCAGGCGAAGCCCTCCGGCACGGTGTCCCGCTCCCACAGGGCGGGCGCCGCCCGGTAGGTGCGGTTCAGGTCGCCCACGAGGCTGCGTACGCCCCGGTGGTCGCCGGCCGCCGCGTACGAGGAGTCCAGCAGCCACCAGTCCGGCCCGTACACCTCGGACCACTCCGAGCCCTGCGCGAACTCCTGCCCCATGAACAGCAGTTGCTTGCCGGGGTGGGCCCACATGAAGCCCAGGTACGCCCGGTGCGCGGCCCGCTGCTGCCACCAGTCCCCGGGCATCTTCGACACCAGCGAGCCCTTGCCGTGCACCACCTCGTCGTGCGAGATCGGCAGCACGTAGTTCTCGCTGAACGCGTAGACCATCCCGAAGGTCATGTCGTGGTGGTGGTACTTGCGGTGCACCGACTCCTTCGACGCGTAGCGCAGGGTGTCGTGCATCCAGCCCATGTTCCACTTCAGCCCGAAGCCGAGCCCGCCCGCGTCGGTGGGCCGGGTGACGCCCGGCCACGCGGTGGACTCCTCGGCGATCGTCACCACACCCGGACAGCGCCGGTAGACGGTGGCGTTCATCTCCTGGAGCAGGGCCACCGCGTCCAGGTTCTCCCGCCCGCCGTGCTCGTTCGGCGTCCACTCGCCCTCGCCGCGCGAGTAGTCGAGGTAGAGCATCGAGGCCACCGCGTCCACGCGCAGCCCGTCGACGTGGAACTCCTGGCACCAGTACACGGCGTTGGCGACGAGGAAGTTCCTGACCTCCCGGCGCCCGTAGTCGAACTCCAGCGTCCCCCAGTCCGGGTGCGCGGCCCGCTGCGGGTCGTGGTGCTCGTACAGCGGGCGCCCGTCGAACTCGGCCAGCGCCCAGTCGTCGCGCGGGAAGTGCGCCGGCACCCAGTCGACGATCACCCCGATCCCGGCCCGGTGCAGGGAGTCCACCAGGAAGCGGAAGTCGTCCGGGGTGCCCATCCGGGAGGTCGGCGCGTAGAAGCCGGTGACCTGGTAGCCCCACGAGCCGCCGAAGGGGTGCTCGGCGACCGGCATGAACTCCACGTGCGTGAAGCCGAGCTCCTTCACGTACGCGGGGAGCTGCTCGGCCAGCTGCCGGTAGGACAGTCCGGGCCGCCAGGACGCCAGGTGCAGCTCGTACGCCGAGAAGGGGGCCTGGTGCGCGGGGAGGTCCCCGCGCGAGGCCATCCATTCCGCGTCCTGCCAGACGTAGGAGGAGGCCGTCACCACCGAGGCGTTGGCCGGCGGGACCTCCGCGTGCCGGGCCATCGGGTCGGCCCGCAGGGTGTGCGATCCGTCCGGGCGCGTGATGTCGTACTTGTACAGGGCGCCCGCGCCGACGCCCGGCAGGAACAGCTCCCACACGCCGGTGGAACCGAGCGAGCGCATCGGGTAGGCGACCGAGTCCCAGTACGAGAAGTCCCCGGTGACGCGCACGCCCTGGGCGTTCGGGGCCCACACCGTGAACCGGGTGCCGGCCACGCCCTGGTGCTCCATCGGCTCCGAGCCGAGCGCCCTCCACAGCTCCTCGTGGCGGCCCTCGCCGATCAGGTGCAGGTCGAGCTCGCCGAGCGCGGGCAGGAAGCGGTAGGGGTCGTGGACCTCCACCTCGTCGCTGTCGTACGTCACCAGCAGCCGGTAGTCCGGCACCCCGGTCAGCGGCAGCAGCCCGGAGAACAGCCCGTCGCCGTCGTCGAAGAGCTCGGCCCGCAGCCCCTTGGCGACGATGGTGACCGCCTTCGCGTACGGGCGCAGCACGCGGAAGGAGACCCCGCCCCGCTGGGTGCGCGCACCGAGCACCCCGTGCGGATCGTGGTGGCGGCCCTCCAGCAGCCGGGCCCGTTCCTCCGCGCCGAGTGCGGGCGCCGGCCGGACCCCGTGCGGCGGTGCCGCCCGGCGGGCCCGCGGGGCCCGGGCCTTCTTCGCGCTCGTCTCGAGCGCGCCGGCGGGGGCGGCCACCGCCTCGGCTTCTTCGCGGACGGTCGGTGACGGCTGTCGTGCGGCGCTCACGCGAGCGGCCTCCTCGGGGGCTTCGGGCGGGGGGTGGTGGAGCCGGGGGCGGGGGGATGCGTGCGGTGGGCGGGGGGACCCTGCGGCTCGGACAGCCGCCGGATCGCCGCCATCGGCACGTGCAGCCAGTCGGGGCGGTGCCGGGACTCGTAACGGGCCTCGTACACCGCCTTGTCGGTCTCGTAGGCGCGCAGCAGTACGGGGTCCTCGCGCGGGTCCCGGCCGGTCGTGCGGGCGTAGCCCTCGCAGAAGGCGGCCCGGCAGGCGTCCGCCCAGGCGGGGGCGAAGGGCCGGTGCGAGCGGGCGGCGTAGTCGAAGGAGCGCAGTATCCCGGCGATGTCGCGGACCGCCGGTTCGGGGCGGCGCCGGTCGGCCAGCGGCCGGGCCGGCTCGCCCTCGAAGTCGATCAGCGCCCAACTGCCGTCCGCGGTGCGCAGGGTCTGTCCCAGGTGCAGGTCCCCGTGGATCCGCTGGGCGGGCACCCCGGCCCCCCGGGAGGCGGCCAGGGCGTCGAAGGCGCCGCGCAGCCCCGCCTCGTAGGGCCGCAGCGCGGGGACCTCGCGGGCGGTGGCGGCGAGCCGCGCGGTCATCCCGGCGGCCAGCCGGGCCGTCTGCTCGGGGCCCAGCGCGAGGGTGGGCAGGGCCGCGGCCAGCGCGCTGTGCACCTCGGCGGTGGCCCGGCCCAGCGCGTGCGCCTCGGCGGTGAAGTCGGCCCCGGCGCCGAGGCGGCGCAGCGCGAGCTGCCAGCCGTCGTCGGAGCCGCGCAGGTACGGCTGGAGCACGCCCAGGGTCAGCGGTTCGGAGCCGGGCAGTTCGGCCTCGTACCAGGCGACCGGCGCGGGCACCCGGGCGCAGCCGGCGGCGGCCAGCGCCCGGGGCAGCTCCAGGTCCGGGTTGACTCCGGGGCCGACCCGTCTGAACACCTTCAGGATGTACGAATCCCCGTAGATCATCGAGGAGTTGGTCTGCTCCCCGGACAGCGGCCGGGGCGCCGGGGCCGCCGGGATCACCGCGGCCGGGTCCCGGTCGAAGCGGAGTGGCCCCAGGGTGCCGGGGGAGCGCAGCCGCTCCAGCAGCAGCGAGGCGAGCCGCGGATCGCCCAGGCCCTCGTAGACCGACTGGCCGGCGTACGGGCCCTGCTCGGCGCGGCCGATCAGCGCGGGCGCGAGCGCGGGCGGCAGTGGGCTGGGGCGGATCCCGAGCAGGAGCTGGTAGCAGTCCCCGTCCACGTCCAGCAGCAGGTGCAGGAGTCCGGGGGCGGATCCGGGCGGCAGCAGTTCGGCCGCCGAGATCGTCCTCAGCCGTCCGATGGCACGGCCCTTGCCCGCGAACCAGCGCTGCGCGGGCAGCCAGGCCCGCAGCATCGGTTCCAGTGGGCCGAGCCCGGCGGCCCGGTCGGCGGTGAGCCGATCCCGGGCGGATGCAGCCTCCGACATGGCGTCGCGTCCTTTCCCCGGGCCGTCAAAGAATGCGCAGAGTGTCCCGGATCGCGGTAGTTGCTTCTCCGGTGTGTGCGAGTGTCGGGTCAGGATGGTCCGTACAGGGGCGGGCGGTTGACCCATTCGCCGCGCCCGCCCCCGGGCCGGGCTGTTATTCGGAGCGCAGGCGGAACCAGTAGAAGCCGTGGCCCGCCAGGGTCAGCAGGTACGGCCATTCGCCGATCGGCGGGAAGCGGACGTCACCCGTCAGCTCCACCGGGACCCGTCCGTTGAACGACCGCAGATCCAGCTCGGTGGGCTGCGCGAAGCGCGAGAAGTTGTGCACGCACAGCACCAGGTCGTCGCCGAACTCCCGGAGGAAGGCGAGCACCGCCGGGTTGGACGAGGGCAGTTCGGTGTAGGAGCCGAGCCCGAACGCCGGGTTCGCCTTGCGCACCTCGATCAGCCGGCGGGTCCAGTGCAGCAAGGAGGAGGGCGACGCCATGGCCGCCTCGACATTGGTGACCTGGTACCCGTGGACCGGGTCCATGATGACCGGCAGGTTCAGCCTGCCCGGATCGCACGAGGAGAAACCGGCGTTGCGGTCCGGCGTCCACTGCATCGGCGTGCGCACCCCGTCGCGGTCGCCGAGCCAGATGTTGTCGCCCATGCCGATCTCGTCGCCGTAGTAGAGGACCGGCGATCCGGGCAGCGACAGCAGCAGGGCCGTGAACAGCTCCATCTGGTTGCGGTCGTTGTCCAGCAGCGGGGCGAGGCGGCGCCGGATGCCGATGTTGGCCCGCATGCGCGGGTCCTTGGCGTACTCGGCGTACATGTAGTCGCGCTCTTCGTCCGTGACCATTTCGAGGGTGAGCTCGTCGTGGTTGCGCAGGAAGATGCCCCACTGGCAGCGGTCCGGGATCGCCGGGGTCTTGGCCAGGATTTCGGAGACCGGGTAGCGGGACTCTCTTCGTACGGCCATGAAGATGCGCGGCATGACGGGGAAGTGGAAGGCCATGTGGCACTCGTCCCCGCCCTTCTCGAAGTCGCCGAAGTAGTCGACGACGTCCTCGGGCCACTGGTTGGCCTCGGCGAGCAGCACGGTGTCCGGGTAGTGCGCGTCGATCTCGGCGCGGACCCGCTTGAGGAGCTGGTGGGTGCGCGGCAGGTTCTCGCAGTTGGTGCCCTCCTCGGCGTAGAGGTAGGGCACGGCGTCGAGCCGGAAGCCGTCGATGCCGAGGTCGAGCCAGAACCGGAGGGCCGAGACGATCTCCTCGACGACGGCCGGGTTCTCGTAGTTGAGGTCCGGCTGGTGGGAGAAGAACCGGTGCCAGTAGTACTGCTTGCGGACCGGGTCGTACGTCCAGTTCGAGGTCTCGGTGTCGACGAAGATGATGCGGGCGTCCTGGTACTGCTTGTCGTTGTCGGCCCACATGTAGTAGTCGCCGTAGGGCCCGTCGGGGTCCTTGCGGGACTGCTGGAACCACTCGTGCTGGTCGCTCGTGTGGTTCATGACGAAGTCGATGATCACCCGCATGCCGCGGGTGTGCGCCGCGTCCACGAACTCCACGAAGTCGGCGAGGTCGCCGAACTCCGGGAGCACGGAGGTGTAGTCGGAGACGTCGTAGCCCCCGTCGCGGAGCGGGGAGGCGAAGAACGGCGGGAGCCAGAGGCAGTCGACGCCGAGCCACTGGAGGTAGTCCAGCTTGGCGGTGAGCCCCTTGAGGTCACCCACGCCGTCGCCGTTGCTGTCGTGGAAGGAGCGGACGAGGACCTCGTAGAAGACCGCCCGCTTGAACCAGTCGGGATCGCGGTCCTTGACGGGGGTGTCCTCGAAGGTGTCGTGGACGGGATCGTTGATCATCATGTGGTGGGTGACCCTCCGGTGGGCGGGGACGGTCGCAGAGCGGCAAGTACGTGCGCGGGCGTGCGGCCCGGCTCTAGGCGCACGTAGTTCGCCCTGCCCCAGTGATAGGTCTCGCCGGTGAGCTCGTCGCGCACCGCGAGGGACGCGTGCCAGTCGAGGCCGAGTACCGGCATGTCCAACGAGACCGTCGCCTCCTGGGTGTGGTGCGGATCGAGGTTGACGACCACCAGTACGGAATTGCTCCCGGCGTGCTTCGAATAGGCGATCACGTGTTCGTTGTCGGTCGGGTGGAAATGGATGTCGCGCAGCTGCTGGAGCGCGGGGTTGCGGCGGCGCAGCCGGTTCAGCGCGGTGATCAGCGGGGCGATCGTGCGACCCTCGCGGTCGGCGGCGGCCCAGTCGCGCGGCCGCAGCTCGTACTTCTCGGAGTTCAGGTACTCCTCGCTGCCCTCCTTGACGGCGGTGTTCTCGCAGAGCTCGTAACCGGCGTAGACCCCCCACGTCGGGGAGAGGGTGGCGGCGAGGACCGCGCGGACCTCGAAGGCGGGGCGGCCGCCGTGCTGAAGGTATGCGTGCAGGATGTCCGGGGTGTTGACGAAGAAATTCGGCCGCATGACGGAGGCGGAGCGGGTGTCCGCCAGCTCCGTCAGGTACTCGGTCAGCTCGGCCTTGGTGTTGCGCCAGGTGAAGTACGTGTAGGACTGCTGGAAGCCGATCGAGGCGAGGGTCCGCATCATCGCGGGGCGGGTGAAGGCCTCGGCGAGGAAGATCACGTCGGGGTCGGACTTGTTGATGTCCGCGATGACCTTCTGCCAGAACACCACCGGCTTGGTGTGCGGATTGTCCACCCGGAAGATCCGGACCCCGTGGTCCATCCAGTGCCGCAGGATCCGCACCGTCTCCTCGACGATGCCGGCCATGTCGGTGTCGAAGTGGATCGGGAAGATGTCCTGGTACTTCTTCGGCGGGTTCTCCGCGTACGCGATCGTCCCGTCGGCCCGGTGGCGGAACCACTCCGGGTGCTTCTCCACCCACGGGTGGTCCGGGGAACACTGCAGGGCGAAGTCCAGCGCCACCTCGATCCGCAGCTCGCGGGCCTTGGCGACGAAGGCGTCGAAGTCCTCGATGGTGCCGAGCTCCGGGTGGACGGCGTCGTGGCCGCCCTCGGTGGACCCGATGGCCCACGGCACACCCGGATCCCAACTCCCGGCGGACAGCGTGTTGTTCGGGCCCTTGCGGTAAGTGCTGCCGATCGGGTGGATCGGCGGCAGGTACACGACGTCGAAACCCATCGCGGCGATGGCCGGCAACCGCTCGGCGGCCGTCCTGAAGGTCCCGCTGACGGGTGCCTCGCCGGGCTCCAGCACCGCCCCCTCCGACCGGGGGAACATCTCGTACCAGGAACCGAAGAGCGCCCGCTTGCGCTCGATCAGCAGCGGCAGCGGCTTGGAGGCGGTGACCAGCTCCCGGTACGGGCGCTTCGCGAGCGCCGCCGCGGCGGCCGGGGCCAGCGCGGCCTCGTACCGCGCGCCGACGGCACGGTCCTCGTCCCGCATGGCGTCGACGGCGGCGAGCACGTGCTCGCGCCCGTCCCGCTTGGGAATCTTCGCGGCGGCCCGTTCGTACAGCTCGGCGCCTTCGAGGAGCGTCAGACCCGCGTCGATGCCGGCGGGGATCTTGATCGCCGCGTGGGCCCGCCAGGTGGCCACCGGGTCACTCCACGCCTCGACGGTGTAGGTCCACCTCCCCTCCACCTCGGCGGACACCCGCGCCCCCCACCGGTCGGTCCCGGGAGCGAGCTCGGACAGGGGCACGGGAGGCCGCAGCCGCCCGCTCGGATCTCGGAGCACGACATGGGCGGCGACGGCGTCGTGCCCTTCGCGGAACACGGTGGCGGAGATCTCGAAGACCTCGTCGACGACCGCCTTGGCGGGTCTGACGCCGCAGTCGACGGCAGGGCGGACGTCCAGCACGGGAATGCGACCGATCATGATGGGATCACCTGGGGGCAGTTCGCAGGGCTCGGTGACGACAGGCCAGCCGGCATGGCGGCTGGTAGTGCACGCTCTGTTCGCTCTGTTTCTAGCCGCTCGGAAGACGGCTGGGCTGCGGGCATGGCCGCTCCTGTCCGCGTTCACTCGGGTGGCGGGAGAGGTCGGGGGAGGGGGTGCGCCGTGCGCGTACCCGGGAGCCCTTCCCACTCCAGCCCGGCCCAATCCGTGTGCTCGGTTAACTACTCGTACGTAGCCGCGCGGGCATCCGGGGGCCGGGGCGCGAGATCGGCCGATGCTGCGTCAACTCGGTAAGGACTAACGGATGTCCACGATGATCGACCGCCCCGAGCGGGGCGGTGGAGGGGCGGTGGAGGCGCCATGGCCGACCGGGAGGCCCGCCGCTAGCCTTCCGAGGGTGATGCAGCCGCCGCACAGCGTGGTGCGGCCACTTCGAATCGTCATCCCCTGCGAAGGTGGAACGCGTGAAGGCTATCCGTCGATTCACCGTGCGCCCCGTCCTCCCCGAGACCCTGTCGCCACTCGCCGACCTGGCGCGAAATCTGCGCTGGTCCTGGCATACAGAGACCCGTGAGCTCTTCCAATCCGTCGATCCCGAAGGCTGGCAGGCCGCCGGCGGGGATCCCGTCCGGCTGCTCGGCACCGTCTCCGCCGCGCGCATCGCGGAGCTCGCCGCGGACCGGCGCTTCCTGCGCAGGCTCGCCGTCGTCGCCGCCGACCTCGATGACTACGTCCACGGCGGGAGGTGGTACCAGAGCCACGAGGCCGCCGCGGAGCTGCCCGCCGGCATCGCCTACTTCTCGCCCGAGTTCGGGATCACCGCCGCCCTGCCCCAGTACTCCGGCGGGCTCGGGATCCTCGCCGGGGACCACCTCAAGGCCGCCAGCGACCTCGGCGTTCCGCTCATCGGGGTCGGACTGCTCTACCGCCACGGCTACTTCCGCCAGTCCCTGTCCCGGGACGGCTGGCAGCAGGAGCACTACCCGGTCCTGGACCCCAACGAACTGCCCGTCTCGCTCGTGCGCGAGGAGGACGGGTCACCGGCCCGGGTCTCCCTGAGCCTGCCCGGCGGCCGCGCCCTGCACGCCCACGTCTGGCAGGCCCGCGTCGGCCGGGTGCCGCTGCTGCTCCTCGACTCCGACGTCGAGGACAACGACGCCGCCGCCCGCGAGGTGACCGACCGGCTCTACGGGGGCGGCAGCGACCACCGGCTGCTCCAGGAGATGCTCCTGGGCATCGGCGGCGTGCGGGCCGTCCGCACCTACTGCCGGATCACCGGTCATCCCGACCCCGAGGTGTTCCACACCAACGAGGGACACGCCGGGTTCCTGGGACTCGAGCGCATAAGAGAACTGGAAGGACAGCGGGGGCTCGGCTTCGACGCCGCCGTCGAAGCCGTCCGGGCCGGGACCGTCTTCACCACCCACACGCCCGTCCCCGCCGGCATCGACCGCTTCGACCGCGCCCTGGTCGCCCGCCACTTCGGCGAGGGCGGCGAGCTGGCCGGCGTACCCGTCGACCGCATCCTGGCCCTCGGCGCCGAGACCTACCCCGGCGGCGACCCCGGGGTGTTCAACATGGCGGTCATGGGGCTGCGCCTCGCCCAGCGCGCGAACGGGGTCTCCACCCTGCACGGCGCCGTCAGCCGGGAGATGTTCGCCGGGCTGTGGCCGGGATTCGACCCCGCCGACGTACCCATCACCTCCGTCACGAACGGGGTGCACGCGCCGACCTGGGTGGCACCCGAGGTGGTGGCGCTCGGGGCCCGGCAGATCGGCGCCGGGCGCACCGAGGACGCCCTGTCCGTCGGCGGCTCGCAGCGCTGGGACGCCGTCGCCGAAATCCCCGACCAGGACGTCTGGGACCTGCGCCGGGTGCTCAGGGAGCAGCTCGTCCAAGAGGTACGGGACCGCCTGCGCGCCTCGTGGCGCCAGCGCGGGGCCGCCGAAGCCGAGCTGGGCTGGGTGGACTCCGTCCTCGATCCGGACGTGCTGACCATCGGCTTCGCCCGCCGCGTCCCCTCCTACAAGCGGCTCACGCTGATGCTCCGCGACCCGGATCGGCTGCGCCGCCTGCTGCTGGACCCGGACCGGCCGGTGCAGATCGTGGTCGCGGGCAAGGCGCACCCCGCCGACGACGGCGGGAAGCGGCTCGTCCAGGAGCTGGTGCGGTTCGCCGACGACCCGCGCGTGCGCCACCGCATCGTCTTCCTGCCCGACTACGGCATGGCCATGGCGCAGAAGCTCTACCCGGGCTGCGACGTCTGGCTCAACAACCCGCTGCGCCCGCTGGAGGCCTGCGGGACCAGTGGGATGAAGGCGGCCCTCAACGGCTGCCTCAACCTCTCCGTCCTGGACGGCTGGTGGGACGAATGGTTCGAGCCGGACTTCGGCTGGGCCATCCCGACCGCCGACGGCCTGGGCGCGGACGAGGACCGGCGCGACGACCTGGAGGCGAACGCCCTCTACGACCTGATCGAGGGCCGGGTCGCGCCCCGGTTCTACGACCGGACGGGGCGCGGCGCCCTCCCGGTGCGCTGGATCGAGATGGTCCGGCGCACCCTCGTCTCCCTGGGGCCAAAGGTGCTGGCGGGACGGATGGTGCGGGAGTACGTGGAGCGGCTCTACGCTCCGGCCGCGCTCGCCCACCGCGCCCTGACCCCGGAGACGGCACGGGACCTCGCCTGGTGGAAGGGGCGGGTCCGCGCGGCCTGGCCGCAGCTCACCGTCGAGCACGTGGAGGCGCTGACCGCGGGCCCGGTCGGCGGCACCGCCGAACTCGGGGCCACCCTCACCCTGCGCGTACAGGTCTCGCTCGACGCGCTCGCGCCCGAGGACGTGGAGGTCCAGGCCGTCGCGGGCCGGGTCGACGCGCAAGACGTGATCCAGGGCGGGCGGACCTTCCCGCTCAAGCCCGCCGGCGGACCGGACCTGGAGGGCCGCTGGCTGTACGAGGGCCCGCTCGCCCTCGACCGTACGGGGCCCTTCGGCTACACCGTGCGGATCCTGCCGGCGCATCCGCTGCTGGCGACCCCGGCCGAACTGGGCCTGGTCGCCGGGCCGGTGGACACGGACGCGGGGGGCGGCGTACTCCTGCGCTAGCCCTGCGGGCCCCGGGGCCGAGGGGCTCCGGGGCCGCCGGGTTCAAGGGACGTAGGGCTCAGGGGACGTAGGGCTCAGGGGACGGGCGGCGGGTCGACCAGCCGCCCGTCCTCCACCAGCATCCCTGCCCGTTTGACGCTGCGCAGGGCCGGGATCACCTCCACGTGGCCCACGCCGTCCACGGCGCCGATCCGCTCGGTCAGGTACGTGTAGAGCGCGTCGGTGTCCCGGCACACCACCACCGCCATCAACGAGGCCGCCCCGGTCACGGCCGCCGCGAACGCGACCTCGCGGTGGCTCGCCAGTGCGGCCCCCACCTGCGCCAGCCGGTTCGGCGGGACGGTCAGCACCAGCGTCGCCTCCGCCTCGTAGCCGAAGAGCGAGGGGACGAACTCCACGTCGAAGAAGACCGCCCCGCGATCGCGCAGCCGCTCCAGGCGGCGGCGGGCGGTGGACTCCGACAGGCCGGTGGCGCGCGCCAGTTCCGGATACCCGGCGCGGCCGTCCCGGCCCAGCACCGCGAGCAGCGCGAGCTCCACCGCGTCCAGCGCGTACGGGGCGGACCCGCCCTCCTGGGGCTCCGCCCCCGGCCCGGGCTCCACGGGAGGCCGCTCCAGGGCGGCGATCTGGTCGGGGCGCAGTACGTCCAGGCCCACCCAGGAGTCGGGCCCGCCGAAGAACTTCCGCAGGATGGTGTGGGCGCTGATGCCCGTCACCCGGCGGGTGCGCGGCAGCTTCTCCAGCAGCAGGGTGTCCCGGTCCTTGCGGGTACGGGCCCTGGTCATGCAGTGGACCTCCGTGCCGCCCGAGTTCAGGTTCACCCACGCGATGTCCGGGCGGCGGGCGAGCGCCTCGGCCACCGGGAGCGCCGCGTCGGGGGCGCACTGCACCCGCAGCCAGGACTCGAACAGCCCGACGCGGCTGCCCAGCGGCAGCCCGACCACCCGGACCAGGCCGGTGGTCCGCAGGCGCCGGTAGCGGCGTACGACGGTCTGGTCGGAGACCTCCAGCACCTCGGCGAGCCGGCTGAAGGGAGCCCGGCCGTCGATGGTGAGGGCCTGGACCAGGGCCCGGTCGAGCGCGTCCAGCTCCGTATCGTTCACGGTTTCCATCATCGCAGGCTCCCCGATGACGGAAATCCGGCGGAAGGGGGCTGCTGGGTGGGGGTCGGGGGGTGGTCGCTGAGACCTTGGACGAGCGGGGATCCTGCCCCTGCCTCCACCCCCGCCCCGCAATCCGAGGAGAACTCCCATGCGCAAGTGGCTGCCGTTGACGGCGGTGTGTCTCGGGGCCTTCATGCTCCTGATCGACGTCACGATCGTGACCGTCGCCCTGCCCGACATGGCCGACGACATGCGGACGGGGTTCTCCGGGCTGCAGTGGGTGATGGACATATACGCCCTCGCCCTGGCCGCCCTGCTGCTCGGTGCCGGTTCGCTCGCCGACCGGATCGGCCGCCGCCGCGTCTACCTCGGCGGGCTCGGCCTCTTCGCCGCCGCCTCGCTCGCCTGCGGCCTGGCCCAGGGCCCGGCCGCGCTGATCGCCTTCCGCGCCGTGCAGGGCGTCGGCGCCGCCGCGATGTTCGCCACCACCATGGCCCTGCTCAGCTCCGCCTACCAGGGCCGCGACCGGGGCGTCGCCTTCGGCGTCTGGGGCGCGGTCAACGGGGCCGCCGCCGCGGCCGGCCCGATCGTCGGCGGGCTGCTCACCGAGCAGTTCGGCTGGCGCTGGATCTTCTTCATCAACCTCCCCGTGTGCGCCCTCGCCGTGTACGTCACCCTCAAGGCCGTCACCGAGTCCCGCGACCCGCACGCCAAGGGCCTCGACCTGCCCGGCACCGTCACCTTCACCACCGGCGCCGCGGCCGTCACCTACGCCCTGATCCGCGGCGGCGAGAACGGCTGGACCTCCCTGACCACCCTCGGCCTGTTCGCCCTGGGCGCGGCGGCCTTCGCGGCCTTCGTCCTCGTCGAACTGCGCAGCTCCCGCCCGATGCTGGACCTCTCGCTCTTCCGCGGCCCGGTCTTCGCCGCCGTCATGGTGGCCTCGCTGCTGATGTCCGGCTCCGCCTTCGCGTACCTCATGTACGTCTCCCTGTGGCTGCAGACCGCCGAGGGCATGGGACCGGTCGGCGCCGGTCTGGCACTGGTGCCGCTGAGCCTGGCCGGATTCTTCGTGGCCGCCGCGACCGGCAAGCTGATGCACGCGGTATCGGCCCGGGTCACCATCGGCGGCGGGCTGTTCCTCATCGGTGCCGGTGCGCTGCTCCAGGGCTGGATGCTGGACACCGGCGACGGCTGGACGGCGCTGGTGCCCGGAATGGCGGTCACCGGCGTGGGCGTGGGCATGATCTCCCCGGCCCTGGCCGCCGCCGCGATGGGTGCCGTGCCCCCGGCCCGGGCGGGCATGGCCGGCGGCGCCCTGAACACCGCGCGGCAGCTGGGCATGGCGCTGGGCATCGCGGTGCTCGGCGCGGTCTTCCAGGCCGGGCTGGCGGACGGGCTCGAAGGCTCGGGCCGGCCCCACGGCACGGCCGAGGCACTGGCCGCCGGCGGGGCGGGCAAGGTGCTGGCGGCGGCCCCGGACGCCGCCCGGTGGGTGGAGGCGGCCTTCGTGAGCGGGCTGCGCGACACCTTCTGGGTCTCGGGCGCGATGGGCCTGGCGGGGGCGCTGATCTTCGTGGTCCTGGTCCGCCGGCCCGCCGCCGGGCAGGCACCGGCGGTCCCGGCGCCCGCCGCGCCCGCCGCGGCCGACGCGTCCCGCGCGGGTGAACCCACCGTCGTCTGAGCCGCCCCGACTCCGTACGGGCGCCCCTGATCCGCGCGGATCAGGGGCGCCCGTCGGCGCGCCCGGCGCGGGGAGACCGGGAGGGTGAACCTTCGAACGTGCCTGCAAGCCGAATCGTTTCATCCGGGCCGTCCGCTCCTACGCTGCCCGCGGATGCCCACCGGACCCGGCATCCGAGGAACCCGAGAAACGGACTCCCCATGCGTCTTCGCACCACCGCAACCGCTCTCCTCGGCGCTCTCGCGCTCGTCCTGCCGACCGCGGGGCTGGCATCCGCCAACGACCACGACGACGACCGCGAGCACATCGGCACGCTGCACTACCGGTTCACCGACGAAGACGACGACGAGCGCCGCGCGCAGATCCACCCGGCCGACAACGACACCTGCTACCGGCTGACGCACACCTCCGAGAGCCGGCCGGCGTTCGACGTGAGGAACGAGACGGAGTCCCTCGCGGTGCTCTTCCACGACCGCAGCTGCGGCGGGGAGGCGGAAGCGGTCCTGGAGCCGGGCGAGCGGGCGAGGAACGTGGAGGTGGCCTCGGTCCTGTTCAAGCCGGCGGACGAGGACCACCACGGCCGGCACGACGGACGCCACGACGGCCGTGACGACTGGCGCGACGACGAGGACCGCAGCGGCGGCCGGGCCGCCGCCGGACCGATCGAGGAGCGGGCGCAGGACATCTTCGACCGGGTCTTCCGCTCGAACGGCTGATCCGCGGCGGCGGGAAGCGGGAAGGGCCCGGCACCCCTCGGGGTGCCGGGCCCTGCGCATGCCGCGCGCACGGAGCAGCGCCCGGCGTCTCAGCCCTCCGCGGGCCGGCCCGCGCCGGCCGACAGCCAGCGCACCACGTCCGCAGCCGCGTACGGCTCGGCGTTCGGGGCCAGTTCCGCCAGGAACGACAGGTCCTTGCCGATGGTCACCAGCGGGGGCTCCACCCGGCCGTGCGGCCGCCGCTGCGCCAGCCCGATGGTGGCCAGCAGTCCGTTGCACAGGCACTGGCGGCCCTTGGTGTCGGCGGCGTCGCCGCCCTTGCGGACGTACGCGGCCACCGGCTCGGCCGCGCACCGGTAGACCAGACCGCGCGGGCCCCGTACGGGGGTGCGCAGGAACCCGAGGTCGCAGACCCGGCGCCGGGCCGCGGCCACCTCCGGCTCGGAGACGGTCCCGGGCAGGTCGGCCACCTTGAAGGGGAACGCGGTCGGCGAGGCCTCGGGGTCGTTGCGGACCGAGAGGGTGCCGGTGCGGGCCCGCTCCAGCAGCTCCTCGCGCAGGTGCCGGGCCATCCCGGACTCCTCGCACAGGGCGAACGCGCTGCCGACCTGGACCCCGGCCGCCCCCTCGGCGAGGGCCGCGGCCACCGCCCCCGGGTCGGCCTGGCCTCCGGCGAGCCAGAACGGCAGCCCGAGCGCCGCCATCCTGGCGAGATCGGGGTTGTCGCGGGGGCCGTAGACCGGCTCGCCGGCCTCGTCCAGCTTCATCGGACCGCGCGGCGGGGCGCTGTGGCCGCCCGCCTTGCTGGTCTCGATCACGAAGCCGTCGGGGCGGGTGGCCTCGTCCCGGGCCAGGTAGGTGGCGAGCACCGGGAGCGAGACGATGGCCAGCACCTCGGGGCGGCGCAGCGGGCCGGGCAGGTGCCCGGCGAGCAGCGCCCGGGGGTCGAAGAGGTGCTCCAGGGGCTCCTCGTCGCCCTCGACGTGGATCCTGTTCACGCAGCGTTCGTAGCGCGCCAGCCGCGAGGCGAGGGCAGGGATCTGACCGGGGACTCCCGCGCCCACGAGCACGTAGTCGACGCCTGCCAGGATCGCGCCGAACATCGCGGGGGCGGTGGCGAGCTGGATCTTCTCCAGGTAGTTGATGCCAATGACACCGTCGTGTCCCTCCTTGGCGAGCCAGACCTCGGCGAAGTTGCCGAGGACGGTGAGGATTTCGGCCTGGGATCCGCCCGTCGCGCGCAGCCGCGGAGTGGTGCGCATCGCCGCGCCGTCCGCGAGGCCGTCCGGCCGGAAGTACAGGTCGATCGCGGTCTGGGCGAGCTCGGGGAGCGGGAAGGCGGCCAGGGCCCTGCGGGCGTGGCCGCCGGGGTCGCCGGTCTGCAGTACGCGGGCCAGTACGACGTCCAGTGCCGTTCCGGAGACCACGCCCAACTGGCCCTCGCCGGAGACGGCCTTCGCGAGCCGCCAGCCGGAGACTCCGACGCCCATCCCGCCCTGGATCAGCCAGGGGTGGGGGGTGGCGGGGGCGGTCGTGGGGGGCTGCGGCATGGGTCACGTCCTCGGGATCACCCGAACCTACGGTGCCGTAGGTTCGCTGTTTTCCACTATGACGCCGGCGCGGCCCGCCGGAAGGCGCCGAAGGTCCCGGCCCCGGGGGGAGGTGGACCCTGGCGGCCGGGGGCCAATGGAACAGGGCCGCCCGGGGAGGTCTGCTCCCGGGCGGCCCCGTGATCTAGCGGTTCAGCTCTGGCTCACCTGCTCCCTCGTGGGGATCAGAAGGTGAGCTTCCAGCTGTCGATCTTGCCGGTGTCGATGTTCGCGTTGTCGTTGACACGCAGCTTCCACACGCCCTGGGCCACCTCGGAGGAGGCGTTGACCGTGTAGGACTTGATGATGTTGTCCGCACTGCCGCCGGAGCGGTTGTGCAGGTTGTAGAGGGTGCCGTCGGGGGCGACCAGGTCGACCTTCAGGTCACCGATGTAGGTGTGGAGGATGTTGACATCCACCTTGAGGGTGCTCGGGGCGTTGCCCGTGCGGTTCACGGTGATCGGCGAGTCGACAGTGGCGTTGTCGTTGATCGCGTAGTCCGTGGTGTTCTCGAAGACGGTCTGCTGCTGGGTGCCGACCGTCCAGGTGAACGCCGCCGTGCCGGTCTGGTTCGCCGAGTCGGTCACCGTGACGGTCACGTTGGACGTGCCCGCCGTGGAGGCCGTACCCGTGATCAGGCCGGTGGAGGAGTTGATCGACAGCCCGGCCGGCAGGCCGGTCGCCGCGTAGCTCAGCGCACCGGCGTTGGTGCTGGTGGCCTGGATCTGGAGGCTGACGGCGCTGCCCGTGACGGTGTTCTGGTTACCGGGGTTGGTGACCGAGACACCGACGACGACGCGGGGACCGACGTTGATGGCGGCCCAGGCGTTGGCGGCGTTGTTGTACGTGGCCGAACCGGCGCCGTACAGGTCGGCGGCGGCCTGCAGGGTGGCCACGCGGGCGGCCGCGTAGTCGGTGTTCGACCGGAACAGACCGGTGGTCAGGGCGCGGAACCAGATCTTGGACGCGGCGTCGCGGCCGATCGCGGTGACCGGGAGCCCGTCGGAGGTCGGCGAGTCGTAGCTCACGCCGTTGACGACCTTGGCGCCGGAGCCCTCGGAGGCCAGGTAGTACCAGTGGTTGGCCGGACCCGAGGAGTAGTGGACGTCGATCCCGCCGAGGCCGGAGTACCAGGCGTCCTTCGAGGAGCCGTCCTTGCTCGGCTTGTCCATGTAGCGCAGCGGGGTGCCGTTGCCACGGATGTCGATCTTCTCGCCGACCAGGTAGTCGCCGACGTCGTTGGCGTTGTTGGCGTTGAACTCGACGGCCGCCGCCATGATGTCGGAGGTCGCCTCGTTGAGGCCGCCGGGCTCACCGGAGTAGGTCATGTTGCCGGTGACCGAGGTCAGACCGTGCGTCATCTCGTGCGCGGCCACGTCGATCGAGGTCAGCGGGTGGGTGTTGCTCGTCCCGTCGCCGTAGGTCATGCAGAAGCAGGAGTCGCTCCAGAACGCGTTGACGTACGCGTTGCCGTAGTGGACCCGGCTGTACGGGGCCACTCCGTCGTTGCGCAGGCCGTTGCGGCCGTGCACGTTCTTGTAGTAGTCCCACGTCAGCTGGGCGCCGTAGTGCGCGTCGGCGCCGGCCGTCTCCCGGTTCGAGGGAAGGCCGTTGCCCCAGGTGTCGTCCGGGCCGGTGAAGAGGGTGCCCGTGCCGCTGCCCGTGCCCCCGTTGAGGTCGTAGGTCTTGTGGCCGCCGCGACCGGCGTCGTTCAGCGTGAAGTTGCTGCCCGACTGCGAGGTGCCCAGCGTGACCTGACCGGTGTACATCGTGTTGCCGATGCCGGTCTCGATGGCCTGCCACTCGGTGATCTTCGCGCCGGTCTTGGCGTTGGTGACCACGTGCAGTTCGCTCGGGGTGCCGTCGTGCTGGAGGCCCCCGACGACGGTCTCGAAGGCGAGGACCGGAACGCCCTGGGCGGCCCAGATCACCTTGCGGGCGCCCTTGGAGGCCTTGGCGTCCTTGGCTCCCTCGGCGTTGGCGGCGGAGACCGCCTGGCCCTCGGCCGCGGCCGGGGTGACGGAGGCCGTGGTGTCCGCGACCTTGACGTCGTGGTTGGTGGCCTTGGTGACGCTCTTGGTGACGCCGTCCTTGGCGTGGACGGTCAGGTCACCGCCGAGCACCGGTATGCCGTCGTAGGTCCGCTCGTACATGGTGTGGGTGGTGCCGTCCACGTCCTTGACGACTTCGCGGACTATCAGCTTCTCCGCGCCGCCGAGGCCGAGGGCCTTGGCCGCCTGCGCGGTGGTGGAGTTCGCCTCGGCGAGGAGCGTCGCACGCTCCGAAGCGCTGAGTGCGCGGTTGGCCGCGCCCGGGTTGGCCTGGGCGACCGAGCCGGCCTGAGACGCGGTGGCGTCTGCGGTGGCGGTACCGGTCTGGATGCCTACGGCGAGGAGAGCAGCCGCGGCAACAAGCGCGCCGGCCGTGGTGGCGCGCCGCTGGGGGGTGGGACTCAACGCAGACTCCTTCTGCAAGGGGGGTTCCGGATGGCTGGGTGGGCCTCCGGGCAGACAAGGCTGGTGCGAAGAACGGTCGAAGAGTGCCACCTGCGCGCCGTGATGTCAGGGCCGCGTCAAAAGGTTGGCTGGAAACGGTCCGTTGTCCGAAGAGACGTATCCGGTATCCGGAACATTCACCTTGGCGTGGGAAGGGAGCGGGCCAAAATCCGGAATGCGCAGTACCGCCATCTAACGCTTGGGCAATAAGACGCCCGGTTCCCGCAAACGCCGTTTACCGTACGGGTGTTTGTCGTACTGTTTCCCGGTGCGTCGGAAGTCCACTGCCTGGGGAAGCCGCGGACACGGCGCAACGTCATAGACCACGTGCCAGGGGGGCCCATGAGGCATGTCCATATTCCTGTGCAAAGAGTGGCCAGGAGGGCGCTGGAATCGGCGCATCCGGTTCGAGGGCTCGGAGACAAGGCGCGGTGGTACCTGCCCGCCGCCGTCATCGCGGACCTCATCGGTGCGGGCGTGCCCGTCGGCCTGGTCTTCGAGGCCGCACACCAGGTCAGGCCCGGCTACTGCGCCCTCGGTGCGGCCTTAGCCTGGAGCGGTGTGCAACTGCTGCGCCGGCGCTACGCGGCCCGAGTCCTCGGGGAATCCCGGGGAGTTCTGCCCGTCGTACACGACTGGCTGATTCTGATCGGTGTGCTCGCAGTGGCCCGCGTGGTCACCGGTGAGGAGACCCCCCGGCTGTCCGCCCTCGGCGCCCTGCTGCCCGCACTGCTCGTCACCATCGCCTGCCACAAACTGACCTACCGTCACCTCTCCGCCGCCCGGCGCGAGGCCCAGGCCGTGAGCCGGGTGCTGGTCGTCGGCGAGCCCGATTCCGCCGAGTCCGTCATCGGACACCTGGCCGCGCGCACCGACCACCCGTACGTCGTCGTCGGCGTCGTCCCGGTCGGTCCCGGCGGCCTCGACAGCGGGGTGCCCGTGGCCGCGCGGCTCGGCTCCGCGATGGCGCAGGCCCCGAACGGGGACTCCGCCGCCGTGCTCGGCGCCGTCGCCGCCCACCGCGCCGACCTGGTGCTCGTGGCCCCGGGGGCGCGGCTCGCGGGGGAGCGGCTGCGCCGGATCGCCTGGGCCCTGCACGACGCCGGACTGGAACTGGCGGTCTTCCCGGGCCTGGTGGAGGTCTCCGTCAAACGGCTGGAGACGCTGTCCGCGGGCGGCCTGGCCATGCTGCGGGTGGCGCCGCCGGTCGGCCGGGGGGTGCAGACCCTGCTGAAGTCGGTACTGGACCGGTCGGCCGCGGGGCTCGGACTGGTGCTGCTGGCACCGGTGTTCCTGGCGCTGGTGCTGGCGATCCGCTTCGGCTCGCGCGGTCCTGCCTTCTACCGGCAGCGGCGCATCGGCCGCGACGGGATCCCGTTCGTCATGTGGAAGTTCCGCACGATGGTCCTCGACGCGGACGTGCTGAAGGCGGAGCTCTCCGGGTCCAACGAGAACGACGGCCTGATGTTCAAGATGCGCCGCGACCCGCGCGTCACCCGGGTGGGCCGGCTGCTGCGGCGCACCTCCATGGACGAACTGCCGCAGCTGATCAACGTGGTGGCCGGGGACATGTCCCTGGTCGGCCCGCGGCCGCCGCTGCCGGAGGAGGTGGCGAAGTACGACGAGGTCGAACTGCGCCGGCTCACGGTGCGCCCGGGAATGACCGGCCTGTGGCAGATCAGCGGCCGCTCGGACCTCTCCTGGGACGAGACGATCCAGCTCGACCTGCAGTACGTCGACAACTGGTCCTTCACCAGTGACGTCGACGTCATGGGCCGCACGATCCGTGCCGTGGTGGACGGGCGCGGAGCGTACTGAGGCCCGCCCCCGGGACCGGCACCGCTAGCGGTGCCGGCTCCGTGCGTCGCCCTGCTCGCGCCACCACGCGTACGTGGCGGCGATGCCCTCCCGCAGCGGGACGGTGGGTTTCCAGCCCAGCGCGAGCATGCGGCTCACGTCCAGCAGCTTGCGGGGCGCGCCGTCCGGCTTGGAGGTGTCCCAGGCGAGCCTGCCGCGGAAGCCGGTCACCTCGGCGACCGTTTCGGCGAGGGCCCCGATCGTGAGGTCCTCGCCGCAGCCGATGTTGACCGGCTCGGCGCCGTCGTACGCGCGCAGCAGCAGGACACAGGCCGCGGCCAGGTCGTCGACGTGCAGGAACTCCCGGCGGGGCGTGCCCGATCCCCACAGCGTGACCTCGTCGCGCCCCTCGGCGACGGCCTCGTGGAAGCGGCGCAGGAGGGCCGGCAGGACGTGCGAGGACTCCGGGTCGAAGGTGTCGCCCGGCCCGTAGAGGTTCGTCGGCATGGCGGAGATGTACGAGGCCCCGTACTGCTTGCGGTACGACTGGACCTGGACGATGCCCGCGATCTTCGCCAGGGCGTACGCCTCGTTCGTGGGCTCCAGCGGGCCGGTCAGCAGGGAGTCCTCGCGGATCGGCTGCGGGGCGAGCCGGGGGTAGATGCAGGAGGAGCCGAGGAACAGCAGTCGGCCCGCCCCGGCCGCATACGAGCCCGCGACGACGCTCAGCTGGATCCTGAGGTTCTCCTCCAGGAACTGCACGGGACGGGCGCTGTTGGCCATGATCCCGCCGACCTTGGCGGCGGCCAGGACCACGGCGTCGGGCCGGACCTCCCGCAGGTACGCCTCGGTCGCCGCGGCATCGCGCAGGTCGAGGCCGGCGCGGCCGCGGGTGAGCACCTCGTACCCCTCGGCGGTGAGCCGGCGGACGATCGCGGACCCCACGAGACCCCGGTGGCCGGCGACGAAGACGCGGGCGTCCGGGGGCAGGAACGGCGGGCTCGTCATGCGGCGATGATGCCAGCCCGCCCTCCGCGGACGCGGTGGAGTCCGCCGCGGACGGGCCGTGTACGGTAACCGTCCACTCGATCCCCAGGGGGGATTCCCATGGGCAAGACCGCACTGATCACCGGGGTCACCGGGCAGGACGGCTCGTACCTCGCCGAGTTGCTGCTGTCCAAGGGCTACACGGTGCACGGGCTCGTGCGGCGGTCCTCCAGCTTCAACACCGAGCGCATCGACCACATCTACCAGGACCCGCAGACGGTCAACCGGTCCTTCGTGCTGCACCACGCGGACCTCTCCGACGGCGTGGCCCTGGTGAACCTGCTCCGCGGGATACGCCCCGACGAGGTGTACAACCTCGGCGCCCAGTCGCACGTGCGCGTCTCCTTCGACGCCCCGCTGTACACGGGCGACGTGACCGGCCTCGGGGTGCTGCGGCTGCTGGAAGCGATCCGGGCCAGCGGCGTCGAGACCCGCTTCTACCAGGCCTCCTCCTCCGAGATGTTCGGCGCCACCCCGCCGCCGCAGAACGAGCGCACCCCGTTCCACCCGCGCAGCCCGTACGGCGCCGCGAAGGCGTTCGCGTACTGGACGACGGTGAACTACCGCGAGGCGTACGGGATGTTCACCGCCAACGGGATCCTCTTCAACCACGAGTCCCCGCGCCGCGGCGAGACCTTCGTGACCCGCAAGATCACCCGCGCGGTCGCCCGGATCAGGGCGGGGCTGCAGGAGAAGCTCTACCTCGGCAACCTCGACGCGGTCCGCGACTGGGGCTACGCCCCCGAGTACGTGGACGCCATGTGGCGGATGCTCCAGCAGGACGAGCCCACCGACTACGTCGTGGCCACCGGTGTCGCCGCGACCGTCCGCGAGTTCGTCGAGGCCTCCTTCGCCCACGCCGGCCTCGACTGGAACGAGCACGTGCGCTACGACCCCAAGTACGAGCGTCCCAGCGAGGTCGACGCCCTGATCGGCGACGCCTCCAAGGCCCATGAATTGCTCGGCTGGAAACCGACCGTCCTGGTGGCCGAATTGGCCAGGGTCATGGTCGAGTCGGATATGCGCCAGGTCGAGAACGAGCTGGCGGGCGTGCGCGTTCGCATCGATCGATAGGCCTTATATTTCGCCTAACGATGTGCCGTCCGCGCCCGTACATATGGCTGTTCGGACACTTCCAGCCATTCAGAACCGGGCCGTGGCCCTGGGGGGCTCATGCGTAGATCCAGAGGGCTGACAGCCGCCCTCGTCCTGGCACTGGCCGGTGTCGGTACGGGGCTGGGCCTGGTGCTGATGCCCGAGGCGTCGGCCATCACGCAGCCGGTGGCCTTCACCGCCGACGAGCTGCCGACCTGGCAGCCGAACGGCATCGTCTGGGCCATGGCCCAGACCGGCGGGACGGTCTTCGCGGGCGGCACCTTCTCGGCCGTCCGCCCGCCCGACGGAGCCGCGGGCGCCGAACGGGAAGCCGTGAACTTCGTCGCGCTCGACGCGGCGACGGGCGCCCCGAGCTCCTGCAAGCTCTCCTTCACCATCGACGAGGGCACCGCGACCGTGCGCGCCCTCACCGTCTCGAAGGACGAGCAGACCCTGTACGCCGCCGGCCGCTTCGGCGCCGTCAACGGCACCCCGGTCTCCGGTGTCGCCGCCGTCGACATCGAGACCTGCACCCCCAAGGCCTCGTTCCACCCGAGGTTCCCGGCGACCGTGCGCGCGCTCGCCGTCACCGACGACACCCTGTACGCGGCCGGGGACTTCACGGCCGTCGAGGGCAAGCCCCGCCGGTACTTCGCCGCCGTCGACGCCGGCTCCGGCGCGCTGAAGCCCTTCGTCGCCGACGCCGACGAACCCGGCCGCGCCGTCGAGGTGGCCAACGACGGCAGGAACGTCCTGCTGGGCGGCGACTTCTTCACCGTCAACGGCTCCGCGAGCCACGCCCTGGCCGTCGTGAACGCCACCACCGGCGCCGTCACCAAGACCTTCGACACCATCCCGGCCACCTCGGTCGTCAAGGACATCGCGGCCGACGGGACCGGCTACTACGTGGGCAACGAGGGCTCGGGCGGCGGCGTCTTCGACGGCCGCATCGGCCTGCGCGAGGACTTCTCCGAGAAGTGGCGCGACCGCTGCCTCGGCGCGACCCAGTTCGTCCTGCCGTACGACGGAGTCCTCTACAGCTCCTCGCACACCCACGACTGCGCCGCCGAGGGCCAGTTCCCCGAAGGCAAGCGGCACTTCCTGCTGGCGCAGCTCACCGAATGGGGAGCCGACGGCATCGACGCCCCCGCGGCCGTGGACGGATTCGTCCGCGCCCCGCGCAAGCTCGGCTGGCACCCGACCGCCAACGACGGGACCGGAGAGCGGATCGGCCCGCGCACGATGGCCGTGGCCCGCAAGGGCACCACCGACTACCTGTGGGTCGGCGGCGAGTTCACCGCCATCAACGGCAGGCCCCAGCAGGCCCTGACCCGCTTCGCCTCCACCGGCGACGTCGGCGTCCCGACCACCCCGCTCTCCAGCGTCTCCAGCGTCAGGCCCGGCGAGGTCCAGGTCCGCTGGCGCACCAGCTACGACGCGGACGACGGCAAGCTGACCTACCGGATCTACCGCGACGGTTCCGCGACCCCGGTCGCCACCCTCACCGCGGAATCCCTGGAGTGGCAGCGCCGCCAGGCCTCCTGGACCGACACCGCGGTCAGGGCCGGCCAGTCCTACAGCTACCGGGTGACCGCGACCGACGCCGCGGGCAACACCAGCGCCCTGTCGCCCGAGACCTCGGTGACGGTCCCGAGCTCGGCGCTCGGCTACCCGGACCAGGTCCGCGCGGACGGCGCCGACCTCTACTGGCGCTACGACGACACGGTCGGCCCGTACGTCGCGGACTCCTCGAACGGCGGCAACACCGGCGGCGTCCAGCTGAACGCCCCGGCGCTGCGCCAGACCCCCGGCGCGATCGCCGGCGCCGGCACGGCGCTGGGCTTCAACGGCACCGGCCAGCAGGTGTACGG
>NZ_JBSGXB010000048.1:0-33817 GCF_053609185.1 Streptomyces sp. NPDC054956
CCTCAAACGCCGGCGGGGCTGGATTTGCCCCGGCGGGGGCTTACAGCCAGCCCTTGTCGCGGGCCACGCGGATCGCTTCGGCGCGGTTGCGTGCCGCCAGTTTCTGGATGGCCGTCGACAGGTAGTTGCGGACCGTGCCCTGCGAGAGGTGGAGGCGGGCCGCCAGTTCCGCGTTCGTGGCTCCGGACTCCGCCTCGCGCAGGATCTCCCGTTCCCGGTCCGTGAGGGGGTTCGCGCCCTCCGCCAGGGCGGCCGCCGCCAGCGTCGGGTCGATGACCCGCTCGCCCGCCAGGACCTTGCGTACCGCCGCGGCGAGCTGCGCGGCCGGCGCGTCCTTGACCAGGAAGGCGGAGGCGCCCGCCTCCATCGCTCCGCGCAGGTAGCCGGGGCGGCCGAAGGTCGTCAGGATCACGATCCGGAGGGAGGGGAGGGCCGTGCGCAGGGCCGCGGCCGCTTCGATGCCCGTCATGCCGGGCATCTCGATGTCCAGCAGCGCGACGTTCACGTCGTGGGAGCGGGCGGCCGCCACCACCTCGTCGCCGCGCGCGACTTGGGCGAGGACCTCGATGTCCGGCTCCAGGCCCAGGAGGGCCGCCAGCGCCTCGCGGACCATGGACTGGTCCTCCGCCAGGAGGATCCGGATCGGACGTGGGGTCATGAGCCAGATCCTAGGGGGACGACGGCGACCAGGCCGAAGCCCGCTTTCCCGGCCGGTCCGGCGCTCAGCGTGCCGCCCACCGCCTCCAGCCGCTCCGTCAGGCCGGTCAGACCGTTGCCGGGGACCGCGGGGCCGCCCGCGCCGTCGTCGGTGACCGTGAGCACGGCCTCCGGTCCGGCCAGGGTCTGGCGGGTGGCCAGGGTCACCGTGCAGCGCCTGGCCCCGCTGTGCCGGACCACGTTCGTGACGGCTTCGCGCAGCGCCCAGGCCAGCGCCGATTCGATCTCCTCCGGGATTTCCCCGTCATGGGTCGACGGGAGATCGGCGAGAATGCCCGCCGCCGTCAGAGCGGTGCGCGCGCCCGCCAGTTCGCCGGGCAGCGTCGGCCGCCGGTAGCCGCTCACGGCCTCCCGTACGTCGACCAGCGCCTGCCGGCTGACCTGCTCGATGTCCGCCACCTGGCGGGCGGCCGCCTCGGGCTGGTCGGGCAGCATCCGTCCGGCCAGCTCGCTCTTGAGCGTGATGAGGGACAGCGAGTGCCCCAGCAAGTCGTGCAGGTCCCTGGCCATCCGTAGCCGCTCCTCGTTGGCCGCCAGCTGCGCGACCGTGGCCCGGGCCTGGCGCAGCTCGATGGTGGTGCGGATCATCGCGCGGACTCCGATCATCGCGAACCCGCCCATCAGGGCCGGGATCAGCAGTCCGGCCAGGTAGGAGGCCCCGCCCGGGACGGCGTTGGCCGTGACCGCCAGCAGCGCGGTCGCGCCGGGGACGGTCCAGCGGGAGATCTCCCCGGGGAGGGCCGCTCCGGAGGAGATGGCCACGTAGACGAAGAGCACGAGCCATTCGCGGCCCAGGGTCAGCGACAGGATGGTGGCCTGGGCGGCGAGGACCGCCACCGAGGCCAGGACCCGGCGGGTGTCCATCTGCCGGGCGGTGCGGAAGACGAGGACCAGGTACCAGGCGACGAAGGCGGCGAGGCCCAGGCAGCCGAGGAGCCGGGGCCCGAGGCTGTGGCCTCCGCTGATCAGGTCGGTGACGGGGGCACTGAGGTAGAAGAGCCAGATGCTGATCCAGAGCGCCTTGACCAGTTTGTGGCGGGGGTTCTCCGGCGGGACCCCGATGCGGTCGGTTCCGGCCGGTGCCGTGGTCCGTTCCCCGGCTGCCGAGCTGCTCACGATCGTCACGCCTTCAGGGAGTCCTTGCGGTACAGCCAGGCGGCGGCACCGGTGAACAGTACGAAGTACACGGCGAGGATAGCCACGTCCTTGGCGTGCGGCGCTCCGCCCAGTTCGATGGCCTGGCCGAGGCCCGCGTAGGCGTGGGTCGGGAGCCATTCGCAGATGGTGCGCAGCCACTGGGGGAAGTTGGCGGTGGGCATCCACAGTCCGCCGAGGATGGAGAGGCCGAAGTAGCAGAGCATCGTGATGGGGCGGACGGTGTCTCCGCTCGCGAGGTAGCCGAGGGCGACTCCGAGGGCGGCGAAGACCAGGCTGCCGGCCCAGATGGCGCCGGTGAGGGCGAACCACTGCCAGGCGTCGAACCGGACGCCCTTGGCTCCCGCGGCGACCGCGAAGACGACGAGGATGGCGGGGAGCGAGAGCACGCCGGCGCTGGCGGTCTTGGCGAGGACGTAGCCGCGGCCGGGCAGGGAGGTCAGGCGCAGCTGGCGCACCCAGCCGGACTCGCGTTCCTTGGCTATGCGCTCGCTGTTGCCCAGGAGGACGGCGGTCAGGGCTCCGAAGGAGGCCATCGCCACCATGTAGAAGGCGGGCATGGTCAGTTCGGTGCCCATGACCTTGGTCGTGCCGTTCAGCGTGCCGCCGAGCATCAGGAAGAGGGCGGCCGGGTAGAGGACGGTGAAGAACAGGTACTTCTTGTTGCGCAGGGCGCGGGTGATCTCGAGCTTGACGAGCTTCGTCGTTCCGGCGCCGTTGGTTCGCACGGTCGGCATGTTCAGCATGGTCGGCATGGTGTTCAGGCCTCCTGGGTCTCGGTGAGGGCGAGGAAGGCCTGCTCCAGGCCGAGGCCCGCGACCTCCAGGTTGCGGGGGTAGGCCCCCAGGGCGTACACGGCGTGGACCGTCGCGTCGGCGTCGCTCGACTGGAGCCGGACGGTGTCGCCGTGCCGCTCGAAGCCGGTCAGGTGCGGGAGTTCGCGCAGGGCCCGTTCGTCCACTGTTCCCTCGGTGAGGTCGAAGGCGATCCGGCGGGCGCCGGCCTTGGCCTTGATCTCGGCGGCGGTGCCGTCGGCGAGCAGCCGGCCCTTCTGCAGGACCAGTACCCGGTCGGCTATCGCGTCGGCCTCTTCCAGGTAGTGCGTGGCGAACAGGACGGTGCGTCCCTGGGCGGCCTGCTCGCGCATGGTGGCCCAGAAGGCCTGGCGGGCGGTGACGTCCATGCCGGTGGTCGGCTCGTCGAGCACGATCAGGTCGTTGTGGCCGGCGGTGGCGAGGGCGAAGCGCACGCGCTGTTCCTGGCCGCCGGAGAGCTTGTTGACCATCCGGCCGGCGATGTCGGAGACGCCGGCGAGGGCGAGCACCCGGTCGACCGGGTACGGGCGGGGGTGCAGGGCGCAGGTGAGCGCGACCAGTTCGCGGACGGTGACGTCCTCCATCAGCCCGCCGGTCTGCAGCATCGCGCCGACCCGGCCGGCCGTGATGGCCTCGCGGGGGGTGGTGCCGAAGAGCTCGACGGTTCCCGAGTCGGCGGGGCGCAGGCCGAGCAGCAGGTCGAGGGTGGAGGACTTGCCGGCTCCGTTGGGGCCGAGGAGTGCGACGGTCTCGCCCGGGTGCAGGTCGAGGGTGAGGCCGTCGACGGCCCGGACGGGGCCGTAGCTCTTGGTCACGTTCCGGAAGCTCACCACGGCACTGTCGCCGCCGCTGCCGGCGCCGTGCTCCGTGGCGGCGCTGGGCTGCGTCGCGGTCGTCGTGTTCATGGATCCAGGTTCGCCGGTACGGGGGTCCGCCCGGCAGTGTCCCGCGTCGTGGGAGGTGCATGACGGATGTCATGCGGCGGGGGTGACACGGACGCGACGGAGCCCCTCCCCGGCTTCCGGGAAGGGGCTCCGACCTGCGATTTTCCGAGTCCGGACGGGACCGGCGTCAGCTCGCGTTGGTGTCGATGACCGCGATCCGCTCCGCGGGCGTCCTGCCGCGCAGCGCCTTGCCGAGGGCTCCGGCGACGTCCTGCGGCGTGACGGCGGTCTTCTCGCCGGTGCCGCGCGTGATCAGGACGCCGTCGAAGGTGTCCCCGTAGGTCGCCTTGAGCGCTTCCAGGTCGTACTTCTCGACGAGGTGGCCGTCCACGACCTGCATGCTCAGGATCTTGGGAAGGGACTTGGCCCCGAAGGGGATGGACTTCGCGCCGGCCTTGACCGTGGCGTTGGCGGACATCGCGGGCTCGGCGAACTCCTTCATCGCCCGGTCCAGTTCGGCCTGGTCCACGACCGGCTTCTTGGTGGCGACGGGGAGTTCGACCGGGGCGGCCTTGCCGGTGGCGACCATCTCGCGGAAGGCCTTGATCACCAGGGCGGTGGAGCCGCCCACGTCGAGGGTGGAGCCGGGCTTGCCGGGTACGGCGACGGCCTTGCCGGTGTCGAAGGTGATGGTGCCCTCGGTGGCGGAACCGGCGGTGCCGGCCAGCTCCTGGAGGGCGACCTGCAGCTTCTCCTCGTCGGTGGGCATGACGGGTTCGGCGGCGCGCTCGCTGCCGAAGAGGGAGCCGATGACCGTGACGGGGTTGTAGTCGCTGCCCGCGGCGTTGCGGACGGTGGTCTGGCTGTCCAGGCTCAGGCCGGCCTTCTCGGGCTTCAGCTCGACGGTCTTGCCGCCGACGGTGAGCTGGAGGGGGGCGGAGGCCCGGTTGCCGAAGGCCGTCTGGAGCTTGGCGGCCGCCTCCTCGCGGGTGCCGCTGATGTCGACGCCGAGGACGGTGGTGCCCTTGGGGACGTCGGAGTGGTTGAGGAGCAGGCCCGCGCCGTAGGCCACGCCGAACAGCGCGAAGAGACCGCCGCCGACGAGGACGAGCTTGTTGCGGCCCTTCTTCGCGGGCTTGGCGGGGGTCTTGCGTTTGGCGGCGGGCAGGTCGTCGGTCGCGGCGGGGCGCGGGCCGGGAGCGGGTACGGCCGGTGCCGGGTGGCCGTCGGCGTCCAGCTCGGGGCCGGGCCAGCCGGCCTGCTGCTGTTCGCCCACGGGTACGGTCCCCAGCGCGGGCCCGCCGGTCGGCCCGTCCGGGCCGGAGCCGTAGCCGGACATGCCGGGGCCGGCGTCGAAGCCTCCGGGCGGGGTGGCCGGGCCGCCCTCACCGGGCCAGGCGGGGGCCGCGGAGCCGGGTCCGGGACCGTACGGGGCTCCGGCGCCGGGCTGCTGCGGCCCGCCGGGGCGCTGCCCCTGACCGGGGCCGGGGCCGGGGCCGAGACCCTGACCGGGAGCGAGACCCTGACCGGGCCCGGGGCCGAGACCCTGACCGGGGCCCTGACCGGGAGCGAGACCCTGACCCGGCGCGAGACCCTGACCCGGCGCGAGGCCCTGGCCCTGGCCGGGGCCCTGGCCGTAGCCCGGGCCCGCGGGGGCGCCCGTACGGGGACCGCCCGCCGCGGCCGGCGGCGGCGGGTAGCCGGGGCCGGCGCCCGGGACGGAGCCCACGCCGGGGCCGCGTCCGACGCCCTGGCCCATGGGCGCGGGCTGGTGCGGACCGGCCGGGGGCTGGGCGAAGCCCTGCGGGGGCGTGTCGTAGCGCGGGGCGCCGGGCGCCGCCGGAGTCCGCTGGGGCAGCGGGCCGGGGCCGGTGCCGGGGCCCGTGGGGGCCGGCGGGCGCGGACCGGCCGGAGCCTGGGCGTAGCCCTGCGGGGGCATGCCCTGGCGCGGGGCGCCGGGCCCGTCGGCGGGCTCGGGCTCCGCCTGGATCCGCGTCGGCGTCGGTCCCGGCGCCGCGGTCTTGCGCGGGGCGAACCAGTTGCTGCCCGTCTCCTCGGGCGCCACCGGTGCCGGCTCGGGCGCGGGGGCCGCGGCGGCCGGTGCGGGCTCCGGCTCGGCCTCGGCCTCGGGCATGGGCGTGCGGACGACCACGGGCGGAATCGGCCTGGAACCGGGGATGTTGATCCGGATCCGGGTCGTCAGGGTGGTCTCCGTCTTCGGCCCGTCGGAATCGGCCGTGGACGGCTTGGCGGGCGGTACGGTCACTGAACTCTCCTCCGGGGTGGTCGCCGCAGCGTCCGTGGACGGGTACTGGCCGGTTCCATACGGCGGTGTACCCGAGGGGTAGGCGGCCCCACCGCGCCCGTTGGGCCCGGAGGACGAACTCTCGGTTTCTCGACTCAAGGCAGGATCTCCCGGTTGGCTCCGCCGCCCGTCATACCGTGCGCGGGCAGCTCGGCGGCCCGTCCACCATACTGGCCGCCGCCCGCACGCACTCGGCCCCGGGGAGCGAAGCGTTCCTCTTGGCTCCGTCCGCGCCCCTCACGAGCGCCCCCGGACCACCCGCCGGGGTCCCGCCGAGCGGCTCGTCAAACCGCCGAGGACGTCGGACGGCACGTCACTTGGCGGGCCCGGCGGCCGAAATCGGCCGGTCCCCCGGCCCCCTCATCGTGGCGCACATCACAGCGAGTACGACCCCGCCCAAAAGGTAGGCGTACATGCCGATTCCGGACGAACTGAGCAGGAAGTCCCCTTCCGGGCGGGGGACGCTGAGGATCACGTAGGCGAGGAACCAGCCGACCGCGCCGGCGCCCACGCCGATCCCGGTTCCCAGGGCGAGGCGGCCGCCGAGGAACAGTCCGAAGAGGGCGAGGAGGGCCAGCGCCAGTCCCGCCGGGAACCACAGGTCCACCACGAGCCAGCCGGCCACACCGGTCAGCACGCCCGCCGCCAACAGGCCGAGCAGGGCGGCGAACCGCCCCGGAGTCCACGTACCGGTCACGCCCGCACCCCCGCGAAGAGGTCGTTCTCGCGCTCGCCCGCCGGGGCGCCCGGCCGGCCGGCCGCCAACTCGTAGTACTCGCGGCGGAAGAGCGGCTGCGCCAGGTCGTTGGAGAGCGCGAAGAAGGGGCCGTCCACGGCGATCTGGGTGGCGTGCGCCCGCATCGCGGCGGTCTTGGCGGCCACGAACGCCTGGTCGGCGGCCTCGTCCCCGCCGATCTCGGCGGTGATCCGCTCGTCGGCCACCACCCCCGGTACGTCGTCCGGCTCGGCGAGCCCCGGGAAGGGCGCCTCGTCGCCCTTGGCGCGCAACCGGGCGAAGCCCTCCTCGACGACCGTGCGCGGCACGCGGTTCCAGTACAGCTTCTGGATCTCGTGCGGGCTTCCGAGGTCGCGGCGGTACGTGGGCTCCGCGGCGAATTCGGCGGCGCGGGTGGCGACCCGGTGGGCCTGGATGTGGTCGGGGTGGCCGTAGCCGCCGTTCGGGTCGTAGGTGACGAGGACCTGCGGGCGCAGTTCGCGGATCACCTCCACGAGGTACGCGGCCGCCTCGTCCACGTCGGCGGACCAGAAGGCGCCGGGCCGGTGGTTCTGCTCGGCGCCCATCATCCCGGAGTCCCGGAAGCGGCCGGGGCCGCCGAGGAAGCGGTGGTCGGTGACGCCCAGTTCGCGCATGGCCTCGGCGAGCTCGCCGACGCGGTGGGTGCCGAGGGCGTCGTCGCGGTCGGCCGCCAGGTGGGCGAGTCCGGGCGGGATGACCTCGCCCTCCTCGCCGAGCGTGCAGGTCACCAACGCGACGTGGGCGCCCTCGGCCGCGTACTTGGCCATGGTGACGCCGTTGTTGATCGACTCGTCGTCCGGGTGCGCGTGCACGAGCAGGAGCCGACGGGCGGGAAGACCGTTCATGGGCCAAGACTACGAGGACCTCGCACCCGGAACCCCACAAGGCACCACCCCGACGCCCGGCGGACCTTGTGGCATGCCGCAAGGGGCGGCCGAAGGGGCGCCGGAGGCAGGGGCTCCTAGAACTTGAGCCCGCTGATCATGGTCGCCACGTTGGAGGTGAGCTGGGAGAGCGTCGGGGCCATGGTCGAACTCGCCAGGTAGAAGCCCAGCAGTACACAGACCGCCGCGTGACCCGCCTTCAGGCCCGACCTCCGGACCAGCAGGAAGACGACGATCGCCAGCAGCACCACGGCCGAGATCGATAGTGCCACGGCGGTTCACCTCCACGTCTAGCGGACATCGGTACGCGTACTCGCAACTCCGTGCACGGCAGAGTCATACCCACCGTCCGCTACGGATCATAACTATCCGTGCTAGCGCGTCGATCGATTCCGGCAGCACGAGGGGCGCACGCCGCGCACCTGGGGGGTCACAGGAAGGCCGGCCGGGGAGTCTGTACGCCTCCCCGGCCGGCTGTCGGCACCCGCACGGCCGCACGGAACTCAGGCTGCCCGGCCCATATCTCGGGGCAGAAACGGTCAAGTTGCCTGCGTGTAAACCGAGTTGTGACACCGTCCGCAGCTGTGGCCGGATTTGAGCGGTGCCGGGGGTTCCGGGATCACTCCTTGGACAGCCGGCCGGGCGCCGGCGGCGGGCCGTCCGAGGGCGGCACCACCTGCTTCTCCGACGCGAAGTGACAGGCCGAGGGGTGGGCCGTCGGGCCGCCCGGGAGGAAGGAGGGGATCTCCAGGAGGGGGACCTCGGTCGCGCACCGGGCCTGGGCCTTCCAGCAGCGGGTGCGGAAGCGGCAGCCCGAGGGCGGATTGGCCGGGGAGGGCACGTCGCCGGTGAGGATGATCCGCTCGCGGCCCTCGCGGGCCCGCGGGTCGGGCACCGGGACGGCGGAGAGCAGTGCCTGCGTGTACGGATGGGTCGGGTGGTCGTAGATCTGGCTGTCGGTGCCGATCTCGACGATCCGGCCCAGGTACATGACGCCGACCCGGTCGGAGATGTGCCGGACGATCGACAGGTCGTGCGCGATGAAGACGTAGGAGAGGTTGAACTCCTGCTGGAGCCGTTCCAGGAGGTTGACCACCTGGGCCTGCACGGAGACGTCGAGCGCGGAGACCGGCTCGTCGCAGATGATGATCTCCGGGTTGAGCGCGAGGCCGCGGGCGATGCCGATGCGCTGGCGCTGACCGCCGGAGAACTGGTGCGGATAGCGGTTGATGTACTCCGGGTTGAGGCCCACGACGTCCAGGAGCTCCTGGACCTTGCGGCGCCGGTCGCCCTTCGGGGCGGCGTCGGGGTGGATCTCGTAGGGCTCGCCGATGATGTCGCCGACCGTCATGCGCGGGTTCAGCGAGGTGTACGGGTCTTGGAACACCATCTGGATGTTGCGGCGCACGGCCTTCAGGGCCCTGCCGGACAGCTTGGCGAGGTCCTCGCCCTTGTACCGGATCGCGCCCGCCGTGGGGCGTTCCAGGTTGACCAGCATCTTGGCGACGGTGGACTTGCCGCAGCCCGACTCCCCCACGATGCCGAGGGTCTCGCCGGCCCGCAGGCCGAAGGAGACCCCGTCGACGGCCTTGACCGCGCCGACCTGCCGCTTGAAGAGGATGCCCTGGGTCAGCGGGTAGTGCTTGACCAGGTCGTCGACCACGAGGATGGACTCGCCGGAACCGTTGGGCTCAGCCACCGAGGCACTCCTTCCAGAAGAAGCACGCGCTCGCGCGCTCCGGCCCGACCTCGGCCAGCGGCGGGACCTCGACGCGGCAGGCGGCCCGCGCCATCGGGCAGCGCGGGTTGAAGGCGCAGCCGGGCGGAATGGCGAGCAGGTTGGGCGGCAGGCCCTTGATGGCGTAGAGCTCCTGGCCCTTCTGGTCCAGTCGCGGGATGGAGTCGAGCAGGCCGCGGGTGTACGGGTGCGCGGGCGCGGCGTAGATCTCGTGGACGGGGGCGGATTCGACGATCCGGCCCGCGTACATGACGGCGATCTTGTCGGCGACGTCGGCGACGACGCCGAGGTCGTGGGTGATCAGGATCAGCCCCATGTTGAGCTCGCGCTGGAGCTCCGCGAGGAGGTCCATCACCTGGGCCTGGACGGTGACGTCGAGTGCGGTGGTCGGCTCGTCGGCGATGATGAGCGAGGGTTCCAGCGCCATCGCCATCGCGATCATGATGCGCTGGCGCATGCCGCCGGAGAACTGGTGCGGGTAGTCCCCCACCCGCTGCTTCGCGGCCGGGATCTTCACCCGGTCCATCAGCTCGACGGCCTTGGTCCGGGAGTCCTTGCGGGACATCCCGCGGTGGACCTCGTACATCTCGCCGAGCTGGGCGCCCACGCTGAGGACGGGGTTGAGGGAGGACAGCGCGTCCTGGAAGATCATGGCCATCTCGGCGCCGCGGACCTTCCTGCGCTCCTCCTCCTTCATCTTCAGCAGGTCCTTGCCCTTGAAGAGGATCTCGCCGCCCGTGATCCTGCCGGGCGGCATGTCGAGGATGCCCATGACGGCCTGCGCGGTGACCGACTTGCCCGAGCCGGACTCGCCGAGCACGGCGAGGGTCTCCCCCTCGTCCACCGAGTAGTCGACTCCGTTGACGGCCTTGGCGACTCCGTCCCGCGTACGGAACTCCACATGGAGGTCGCGGACTTCGAGCAGCATGGTGCCCACTCCTCAGCGCAGCTTGGGGTCGAGGGCGTCGCGCACCGCGTCGCCGAGCATGATGAACGCGAGCACGGTCACGCTGAGCGCGCCCGCAGGGTAGAGCAGCATGTGCGGGGCGTTGCGGATCTGGGAGGCGGCGTTGGAGATGTCGATGCCCCAGGAGACGGTCGGCGGGCGCAGTCCCACGCCGAGGAAGGACAGGGTGGCTTCCAGGGCGATGTAGGTGCCGAGCGCGATGGTGGCGACGACGATGACGGGCGCGATGGCGTTGGGTGCCACGTGCCGCAGCAGCATCCGGGCGTTGCCGGCGCCGAGCGCCCGGGCGGCCTGGACGTAGTCGTTCTGTTTGGCGGTGATGACCGAGCCGCGGGCGATGCGGGCCAGTTGGGGCCAGCCCAGCAGCACGATGAAGCCGACGACCGGCCAGACGGTGGTGCTGGTGACCACGGACAGGAAGACCAGGCCGCCGAGGACCACGGGGATGCCGAAGAAGATGTCGGCGACCCGGGAGAGCAGCGCGTCGCCCCAGCCGCCGAAGAAGCCGGCGAGCCCGCCGAGCGCCGAGCCGAGGAGGGCCGCGCCGAGGGTGGCGCAGATGCCCACGGTGATGGAGGCACGGGCCCCGTAGACGGTCCGGGTGTACACGTCGCAGCCCTGGGTGTCGTAGCCGAAGGGGTGGCCCGGGGAGGAGCCCTGCTGCGACTTGGACAGATCGCACGTGAGCGGGTCGCCGCTCGCGATGAGCTGGGGCCAGATCGCGATGACGACGAGGAAGAGGATCAGCAGGGTGGAGACGATGAAGACGGGGTTGCGGCGCAGCTGGTGCCAGGCGTCGGACCACAGGGAGCGGGCCTTCTCCTGCGGTCCGGCGGGGCCGCCGCCGAGCTCCTTCTCCAGGCTTTCGGCTTCCTCCAGCGCGAGGTCCATGGCCCCTCCCTGGCCGGTGGGGGCGATGGACTCGTGGGCGCCGGGGCCCAGCGGATCGTAGGCGGGGCGCTCGGGCTCAGGCATAACGGATCCTCGGGTCCAGGACCGCGTAGAGCAGGTCGACGAGCAGGTTCGCCAGCAGGAAGACGATGACGAGGATGGTCACGAAGCCGACCACCGTCGGGGAGTTGTTGCGCAGGATGCCCTGGTAGAGCTGGTAGCCGACGCCGTGGATGTTGAAGATCCGCTCGGTGACGATGGCCCCGCCCATCAGGGCGCCGATGTCGGTGCCGATGAAGGTGACCACGGGGATCAGGGAGTTGCGCAGCAGGTGGCGGGTGATGACCCGGCGCCTGGGCAGGCCCTTGGCGACGGCGGTGCGCACGTAGTCGGCCTTGACGTTCTCGGCGATGGAGGTGCGGGTGAGCCGGGTGACGTAGGCGAGGGAGACCAGCGCGAGCACGATGCCGGGCAGGATCAGTTCGCCGAAGGGGGCGTCCGGGGAGACGGTGGGCCTGACCCAGCCCCATTTGACGCCGAAGACGAACTGCAGCAGGTAGCCGGTCACGAAGGTCGGTACCGAGATGACGACGAGGGTGAGCACCAGCAGACTGGTGTCGATGGACTTGCCGCGGTGCAGGCCGCTGACGACGCCCAGGGTGATGCCGACGACGATCTCGATGACGATCGCGACGATGGTCAGGCGCAGGGTGACGGGGAAGGCCGTGGCCATCAGCTCGGTGACCTTCTGGCCGTTGAAGGCCGTACCGAAGTCGCCCTTGAAGATCTGGCCCATGTAGTGGAGGTACTGCTCCCACAGCGGGCGGTCGAGGTAGAGGTCCTTGCGGATGCGCGCGGCGGTGGCCGGGTCGGGCGCCTTGTCCCCGAAGAGGGCGGCGACCGGGTCACCGAGTGCGTACACCATGAAGAAGATCAGGAACGTGCTGCCGATGAACACGGGGATCATCTGGAGCAGTCGCCGGATCACATAACGTCCCATGGACTGCTCCAGGTTCGATCCGCGAGAAGGGTCAGCTGACCTTGATCTGGTCGTACACGGGGATGCTGAACTGGTTGAGGGCCACGTCCGAGATGCGCTCCGAGTAGCCCGCGCTGCCGTTCTGGTACCAGAGCGGGATGGACGGCATCTGCTCGGCGAGGATCTTCTCCGCGTCCTGGAACTTCGCGATCGCCTTGGCGGTGTCGCTCTCGCGGTTGGCCTCGTCGACGAGCTTGTCGAAGTCCTTGTTGTTGAACTTCCCGTAGTTGGAGGAGGCGGCCGTGTAGTAGAGCGGCTCCAGGAAGTTCTGGATCAGCGGGTAGTCGGCCTGCCAGCCCGAGCGGAACGGGCCGGTCAGCTTGTAGCTGCTCTGCTGGTTGCGGAAGTCCGCGAAGGTGCCGACCGGGTTGACCGTGCAGACCGGGCCCTCGCCCAGCGCGTTGTTGACGCTGTTGCAGACGGCGTCCATCCAGTCGCGGTGCGAGCCGGTGTCCACGTTGGAGGTCAGCGTGACCTTGCCGCCGGGCAGTCCGCCGCCCTCCTGGATGAGCTTCTTGGCCGCCGCGGGGTCGAACTTGCAGGCGTCGCCGCAGAGGGTGGCGTTGAAGCCGCCCTTCTCGCCGAGGGCCGGTGAGGTCCAGTCCTTGGCCGGGGTGCGGGTCTCGCGGAAGATCTGCTTGGTGATCTCGTCGCGGTTGATGGCCATCGAGATGCCGCGGCGGACCTTCTCCATCCCCTCCTTGCTCCACTGCGGGTCGTACAGCGGGAAGGTGAGGGTCTGGATGATGAGGGCCGGCTGGTTGATGTACCGGTCGCCGAGGTCGTTCTTGACGTTCTTCAGCTGCTGCGCCGGTACGTCGTCGACGAGGTCGAGGTTGCCGGAGATCAGGTCGGTGTAGGCGGTGTTGTTGTCGGTGTAGACCTTCAGGTCCACACCGCCGTTGACCGCCTTGTCCGCGCCGGGGTAGGCGTCCCACTTGCGCAGCTTCATGCCCGTGCCCTTGGTGTACGAGTCCACCGCGTACGGGCCGTTGCCGACGGGCTTCTTCAGCCAGCCCTCGTGGTCGGTGAAGAAGGCCTTGGGCAGGGGGGAGAACGCCTGGTAGCCGAGGGTCTGGGGCCAGGTGGAGAACTTCTCCTTGAGGGCGACCGTGAAGGTCTTGGGGTCCTTGACCACCAGCCCCGACATGGTCTTGGCCTTGGGGTCGCCCTTCTCCGGGTGTACGTCGGCGTATCCGACGATGTCGGAGAAGAAGGGCGCGTTGTTCTGCTTCTTGCTGACGTCGGCGCCGTAGTTCCATGCGTCCACGAAGGACTGCGCGGTGACGGGCTCGTCGTTGCTGAACTTCCAGCCGTCCTTCAGCGTGATCGTGAAGTTCTGGCTGTCGGTCGTCTCGATCTTCTCGGCGAGCATGTTCTTGGCCTCGCCGGTCTTCGGGTCGTACCGGATCAGACCCCGGAAGACCATGTCGAGGACCTTGCCGCCCTGCACCTCGTTGGTGTTGGCGGGCTCCAGCGGGTTCTGCGGGTCACCCCACGAGGAGCTGACGATTCCCGCGCCGCCGCCTCCGCCGCCGCCCTCGTCCTGCCCGCCGCAGGCCGTCGCCGCGAGGGCGACGGCCACCGCACATGCGGCCCACTTGACGTGGGTGGCTCCGCGCATGGAGTGCCTCCTACTGGGATCCCAAGACTCACTTAGGGCCCAATGTCACCCCATGCGGGGTCCCGCACACTCCCGGTTGGACCGATTGCACCCCCGCGTACCCCGCCTGTCACCCCTGCGAGTGCAAAGTGGGTCACAGCACCAGCTCCCAGGTGTGCGCCGCGAAGTGCAGGGCCATGCCGTGCGCCTCGTACAGGGCCAGTGCGCCCGTTTCGTTGCCCGTGTCCACGGCGAGGCCCACGGTGCCGCGGCCGCGCGCCGCGTAGGCGGCGAAGCCGTGGCGCAGCAGGAAGCCTCCGATGCCGCGGCCGCGCGCCTGCTCGCGTACGCCCAGCGTGGCGATCCAGGCCATGCTGGCGCGGTTGTCGCGGGTCAGCACGACCCCTACGTCGCCCTGCCCGGGCAGGGAGGCGATCCACACCAGGGACCAGTCGAGGCCGTGGCCGTCGATGTGGTCGAGCCAGGCCTCGTACGGCCGGTGCACGTGGCCGAAGTGCTCGGCGAAGGTCTCCTCGATCAGGGCGTGGGCGCGGCGGCGATCGGCTTCGTCGGCGTCGCACGGGCGAAGGGTCAGCCCGGCGGGGGGTACCGGGGGCAGGTCGGCCGCCGGATCCAGCGTGCGGGTCAGCACGTGGTAGCGGCGCACCGTGCGGTAGCCGCGGCCGGTCAGCACGTCGCGGTCGAGGGTGGGGTTCGCGTTGAGCTGGAGCCACATGACGGCGGCCCGGTCGGTGGTGAGCTCGCGGGCCCTGGTCTCCATCAGCTCCAGCAGCCGGACGGCGGCCTCGCGGTGGCCGGGCAGTACGTAGTGGTCGGAATCGGCCCGGCGCGGTCCCGAGTCGGCCCACACCAGGGCGTAGCCGACGAGTCTGCCGCCCTCGAAGGCGAGCCAGGAGTCCTTCGCCAGGTCGATGTCGGGGTGGTTGAGGTCTGCCTCGACGGCGGCGAGGTCGGTTTCGGGGCGGCCGATCTCGATCACGTCGACGGCGTTGAGGAGACCGCAGATGTCCTCGGCGTCTCCGGGCCCGGCGGGCCGCACGGTCAGCTTGTCGGTCATCGGTCCACTCTCGGACCGGCGGGGGCCGGCCCGCAACCGGCTTTCTCCGCGCGGCGGGAACGCGGAGGCGCCCGGTACCGGAAGTGAATCCGGTACCGGGCGCCCTCGGTGTTCGTCCGCGCGGGTCAGACGGCCAGAACGGCCTTCTCCTCCGCGAAGTGGCACGCCGACTCGTGCGCGGCGTGCGAGTCCACGCCCTGGAAGCGGGTCGGGATCGCGAGCAGCGGCTCCTCCGTGGAGCACTTCTCCTCGGCCTTCCAGCAACGGGTGCGGAAACGGCAGCCCGACGGCGGGTTGGCCGGCGAGGGGACGTCACCGGTGAGGATGATCCGCTCGCGGCCCTCGCGGGCCTCCGGGTCCGGCACCGGCACCGCGGAGAGCAGCGCCTGCGTGTACGGGTGGGTCGGGTGGTCGTAGATCTGCGTGTCGGTGCCGATCTCGGCCATCTTGCCGAGGTACATGACGCCGACGCGGTCCGAGATGTGCCGGACGATCGACAGGTCGTGCGCGATGAAGAGGTAGGAGAGGTTGAACTCCTCCTGCAGCTTCTCCATCAGGTTGATGACCTGGGCCTGCACCGACACGTCGAGCGCGGAGACCGGCTCGTCGCAGATGATGATCTCCGGGTTGAGCGCGAGGCCGCGGGCGATGCCGATGCGCTGGCGCTGACCGCCGGAGAACTGGTGCGGGTACCGGTTGATGTACTCCGGGTTGAGACCGACGACGTCCAGGAGCTCCTGCACCTTGCGGCGCCGGTCGCCCTTGGGGGCCACCTCGGGGTGGATGTCGTACGTCTCGCCGATGATGTCGCCGACCGTCATGCGCGGGTTCAGCGAGGTGTACGGGTCCTGGAACACCATCTGGATGTTGCGGCGGACGGCCTTCAGGGCGCGGCCGGACAGCTTGGTGATGTCCTGGCCCTTGTAGAAGACCTCACCGGCGCTGGCGCGCTCCAGGTTCATCAGCAGCTTGGCGACGGTGGACTTGCCACAGCCGGACTCGCCGACGATGCCGAGGGTCTCGCCCCGGTACAGGTCGAAGGAGATGCCGTCGACGGCCTTGACCGCGCCGACCTGCTTCTTGAACAGGATGCCCTGGGTCAGCGGGAAGTGCTTGACCAGGTTGCGGACCTGGAGGATCGGCTCGCGCTCGGGGGCGTTCTTGGTGAGCTCAGCCATGGATCTGCTCCTTCCAGAAGTGGCACGCGCTGTGACGGCCGGCAAGCTCGGTGCCGTCCTGCTCGCTGACGGGCTGGAGCACGGGGATGTCCGTGCGGCAGACGTCCTGCGCGGCGGTGCAGCGCGGGTTGAACGAGCAGCCGGAGGGCAGGCGCAGCAGGTTCGGCGGCAGGCCCTTGATCGCGAAGAGCTCCTGGCCCTTCTGGTCCAGGCGCGGGATCGAGTCGAGCAGGCCGCGGGTGTACGGGTGCGCCGGGCGCTTGTAGATCTCGTGGACCGGAGCGGTCTCGACGATCCGGCCGGCGTACATGACCGCGATCTTGTCCGCGACGTCGGCGACGACGCCGAGGTCGTGGGTGATCAGGATCAGACCCATGTTGAGCTCGCGCTGGAGCTCCGCGAGGAGGTCCATGACCTGGGCCTGGACGGTGACGTCGAGGGCCGTGGTCGGCTCGTCCGCGATGATCAGGTCCGGCTCCAGCGCGATCGCCATGGCGATCATGATGCGCTGGCGCATACCGCCGGAGAAGTGGTGCGGGTAGTCGTCCACACGCTCCTTCGCCGCCGGGATCTTGACCTTGTCCATCAGCTCGATGGCCTTGAGGCGGGCGTCCTTCTTCGACATGCCCTGGTGGACGCGGAACATCTCGCCCAGCTGGTAGCCGACGGTGAGCACCGGGTTCAGGGAGGACAGTGCGTCCTGGAAGATCATGGCGATCTTCTGGCCCCGGATCTTGCGGCGCTCCTCGAAGCTCATCTTGAGCATGTCCTGGCCGCGGAAGAGGATCTCTCCCTGCGGGATCTTGCCCGGGGGCATGTCCAGGATGCCCATGATGGCCTGGGCCGTCACGGACTTGCCGGAGCCGGACTCGCCGAGGACGGCGAGGGTCTCGCCGGCACCCACGCTGTAGTTGACGCCGTTGACGGCCTTGGCCACACCGTCGCGGGTGTGGAACTCGACGTGCAGGTCGCGCACTTCGAGGAGCGGCGTCTGCGGGTCCCCGTCACGCGGGGAGGGAACGCTGGAGGTGTTGTCCATGGTGATCACTTACGCCCTCCTCAGCGCAGCTTCGGGTCGAGGGCGTTGCGGACCGCTTCGCCGAGCATGATGAAGGCGAGGACGGTGATGCTGAGCATGATCGAGGGGTACAGCAGGATGTGCTGGGCCACTCGGATCTGCGCGGCGCCGGCCGAGATGTCCACACCCCACGAGATGGTCGGGGACGCGAGGCCCAGACCGAGGTAGGACAGGGTCGCCTCGGCCGCGATGTAGCCGCCGAGCGCGATCGTGGAGACCACGATCACCGGGGCCATGGCGTTCGGCAGGATGTGCCGGAACAGGATGCGGGGGGTACCCGCGCCCAGCGCCTTCGCGGCGTGCACGTAGTCGGCCTGCTTCACGGTGATGACCGCACCGCGCATGACGCGGTTGATCTGGGTCCAGCCGAGGAAGGCGAGGGCGAAGACGACCGTCCACACCGTGCGCTTGGTGAAGGCCTGGAGGACGACCATCGAACCGAGCAGGAACGGGATGCCGAAGAAGATGTCGGTGACGCGCGACATGATCGCGTCCGTGATCCCGCCGAAGTAGCCGGCGATCATGCCGGTGATGCCACCGACCACGGTGACGATCGCGGTCACGGCGACGGCGACGATGATCGAGGCCCGGGTGCCGTAGATGAGGCGCGCGTAGACGCTGCGTCCCTGGCCGTCCCAGCCGAGCCACTCGGGCGAACCGACGGCGGCCAGGTCGGGCTTGCCGAGGAAGTGGTGGACCAGGTCGCCCTTGGTGGGGTCGACGCTGGTGAACCAGCCCGGGAAGGCGGCGATCACGAGCAGTACGAAGATCAGCGCCGCGGAGACGACGAAGTACGGGTTGCGACGCAGGTCGGCCCAGGCGTCGCCCCAGAGAGAGCGGGCCTTCTCGGCCTTCGCCGGTTCCACGGGAGCGGCGGGCGCCGAGTCGGCCTCGGTCGTCGCGGCTTCGGTCTGGGTCAGGTCAGGCATACCGGATCCTCGGGTCCATGACCGCGTAGAGGAGGTCGACGAGCAGGCTGGCTATGAGGTAGACGACGACCAGGACGGTGACGACACCGACCACGGTGAGGCCCTCGCGGCGGATGATCGAGTCGTAGATCAGACCGCCGACGCCCTTGACGTTGAAGATGCCTTCGGTGACGACGGCGCCGCCCATGAGGGCGCCGATGTCGGTACCGAGGAAGGTCACGACGGGGATCATCGAGTTGCGCATGAGGTGCACACCGATGACGCGGCTCTTGGGCAGACCCTTGGCGACAGCAGTACGCACGTAGTCGGCGCGCAGGTTCTCGGCCATCGACGTACGGGTCAGCCGGGCCACGTAGGCCAGCGACAGCGAACCCAGCACGATGGCCGGTGCGAGCAGCTCGCCCCAGGTCTCGTTGATGCTGACGTTCGGCGAGATCCAGCCGAGCTGGAAGGCGAACACCGACTTGACGATGAAGCCGAGGACGAACACCGGCATCGAGATGATCAGCAGGGTCAGGATCAGGATCAGGTTGTCGACCAGCTTGCCGGCCTTGAGGCCGGCGACGATCCCGAGCGCGAGGCCCAGCACGATCTCGATGGCGAACGCCAGGAAGGCCAGCCGGAGCGTGACCGGGAAGGCGCTGCCGATGACGTCCGTGATCTCACGTCCGCTGCGGATCTGGGACCCGAAGTCGAAGTGGAAGAGGATGCCGGTGATGTAGTTGTAGTACTGCTGCCAGATCGGCAGGTCCAGACCGTGCTGATGGCGAAGCGCGGCCAGGGTGGCGGGGTCAGTGCCCTTGTCTCCGAAGAGTCCGGCCACGGGGTCGCCGGGCAGGCTGTACACCATCATGAAGATAAGCGCGGTCGTCCCGAAGAAGACCGGGATCATCTGGAGCAGTCGTCGTGCGACATAGCGCCCCATCATGCCTCCGTAGAAGATGCGGCAGGCGCAGCCGGACGGGCCCTTTCGCCACGCACGCGCGTGACGGAATCGTCACTGCGTCGCGAAAGGGCCCCCCGGGCGCTGCGTATAGGCCCGGATGCGGGCCGGCTCCCCGCCGGCCCACATCCGTCTTTGCTGAACTTGAAAGACGCGCTAGGACTTACTTCTTGACCTCGACACCTTCGAGGATCGGGTCGCCGTCCTGGGCGTACTTCACGTTCTGGACCTTCTCCGAGAAGCCCGCGTTGACCTTGTAGTACCAGAGCGGGATCGACGGCATGTACTTGCTGAGGTCCTTCTCGATGGCCTGGTAGGCCTTCACGGACTCTTCGAGGCTCGGGGCCGTGTCGGCCTTGGCGATGCGCTCGTCGAGCTCCGGGCTGGTGAAGCCACCCTGGTTACCACCGGCGCCCGTGCGGAACAGGTCGCTGATGAAGTTGGCGTTCACCGGGTAGTCGAGGACCCAGCCGGAGCGGTAGAAGGACTTGACCTGCTTCGACTTGCGGGCCTGGAGGTCGGCCTGGAAGTCGGGCTTGGCGTCACCGGTGCACTTGACGCCCGTGGCCTGGGTGATGCTGTTGCAGACAGCCTCGACCCATTCCTTGTGACCGCCATCCGAGTTGAACTGGATGGAGATCTCGTTGTTCGGAACGCCGCCGCCCTCGGCGATGAGCGCCTTGGCCTTCGCCGGGTCGAACTTGGCGACGTCACCGGAACCGTCGGCCGTGTAGCCGAGGACGCCCTTGGCGACCCAGCCGGTGGCGGGGTCACGGGTGCCCTGGAGCACGGTCTTGGTGATGGTGGCGCGGTCGATCGCCATCGAGAGGCCCTGGATGACCTTCGGGTCGACCGGCTTCGGGTTCTTCCACTGGTCGGCGTAGAACGCGACGGCCAGGGTCTGGATCGCCGAGTACGGCTGGTCCACGGCGCGGTCACCGAGGTCGGCACGGTAGACCGGGAGGTCCTTCGGGCCGATCTGGCGCAGGACGTCGACGTTGCCGGACTTCAGGTCCTCGTAGGCGGTCTCGAGGGTGGAGTAGTTCTTGAGGACCACACCACCGTTCTTCGCCTTGTTCTCGCCCTTGTAGTCGTCGAAGCGCGTGAGCTCGATCTGCTTCTTGTGCTCCCACGACTTGAACTTGTACGGGCCGTTGCCGACCGGCTTCTCACCGGCGGCCGCGGGGTCCTTGTAGAAGGACTCGGGCAGCGGGGAGAAGACCTCGTAGCCGAGCTTGTACGCGAAGTACGGCACCGCGTTGGCGAGCTCGATGGTGAAGGTGTTCTCGTCGACGACCTTCAGGCCCTCGAGCGCCTCGGCGGTGGGCTTGGCGCCCTCGGCCTCGGGGTGCAGGGCCTCGAAGCCCTTGATGTCGGCGAACCAGGACGCGTTGCCCTGCTTGTTGTTGATGTTCGCGGCCCAGTTCCACGCCTTGACGTAGGACTCGGCGGTCACCTTGGTGCCGTCGTGGAAGGTCCAGCCCGGCTTGACCTTGACGGTCCAGAGCTTGCTGTCCTTGGACTCGACCGACTCCGCGTTCACCATGACGAGCTTGCCGTCGGCGTCGTAGTCGACGAGCTGGGAGAACAGACCCGACATGACGATCGAGCCGTTGGACTCCATCGTGTCGGCCGGCTGAAGGAGCTTCTCGGGCTCGCCCACCTCGACCGAGTAGATGCCGTTCGGGTCAACTGCACCCTTGGCGGCGTCGTCACCCTTGTCGGCGCCGCCACAGGCGGTCGCTGCCAGGGCGACGACAATCGCGCCCGCTACCCACTTGGCGCTCTTGGCACCGCGCATGGGTTTCCTCCTCATGAGTCCACTGTCTGATGTGAAGGACACCGGTGACGTTTCGCCGACACCCCTGACGGCGATAAGGACCAGTGTCCCGAGTGTGCTCGTGAGTCGACGCTCCCCACAGCGTGTGACCCATTGACCCGAGCTCAATGGAGCCATCCTCAGGGACGCCCAGACCGTAAACCACACTTAAGTGGTCTCGTTTTCACAACATCGCACTACGGCTAAAACCCGAAATCCGGACAAACGGATAGGAGACAGACATGAACGAAACGGACTGTTAGCTCTTCTTCCGGAGTGTCACGGTCGGTATGCGGACACCGGACCGAAACAATCCGCTTGACAAAAGCGAACAGCCCCCCTCGTCACGGACACCGTGACGAGGGGGGCTGTTCACATGAGCCCTCGCGGGCAGGACCCAAGTGTGACCTAGGTCCTACGCGATTACTTGCCGGACTTGGCGCGCGACGCGGTGCGCGAGCGCTCCTTCTGGTCCAGGACGACCTTGCGGATGCGGACGGCCTCCGGGGTCACCTCGACGCACTCGTCGTCGCGGCAGAACTCCAGGGACTGCTCCAGGGAGAGCTTGCGGGGCGGCACCACGTTCTCGGTGTTGTCCGCGGAAGCCGCACGCATGTTGGTGAGCTTCTTCTCCTTGGTGATGTTCACGTCCATGTCGTCGGCGCGCGAGTTCTCGCCGACGATCATGCCCTCGTACACCTCGGTGCCGGGCTCGGTGAACAGGACACCGCGCTCCTGCAGGTTGATCATCGCGAACGGCGTGACCGAACCGGAGCGGTCGGCGACCAGCGAACCGTTGTTACGGGTCACCAGCTGGCCGAACCACGGCTCGTGGCCCTCGTGGATCGAGTGGGCGATACCCGTACCGCGGGTGTTCGTCAGGAACTCGGTACGGAAGCCGATGAGACCGCGGGACGGGACGACGAACTCCATGCGGACCCAGCCGGAGCCGTGGTTCGACATGTTGTCCATGCGGCCCTTGCGGACGCCCATGAGCTGCGTGACCGCGCCCATGTGCTCCTCGGGGACGTCGACCGTCATGCGCTCGACCGGCTCGTGCACCTTGCCGTCGATGACCTGGGTGACGACCTGCGGCTTGCCGATGGTCAGCTCGAAGCCCTCGCGGCGCATCTGCTCGACCAGGATGGCGAGCGCGAGCTCACCACGGCCCTGGACCTCCCAGGCGTCCGGGCGCTCGGTGTCGAGCACGCGGAGGGAGACGTTACCGATCAGCTCGCGGTCCAGACGGTCCTTGACCTGGCGGGCGGTGACCTTGCGGTCCTTGACCGCGGACTTGGCGTCCGCGCCCTTGCCGCTGCCGCCGCGGCCGACCATCGGGGAGGTGTTCGTACCGATGGTCATGGAGATCGCCGGCTCGTCGACCGAGATCAGCGGGAGCGCGATCGGGTTCTCCGGGTCGGCCAGGGTCTCGCCGATCATGATGTCGGGGAAACCGGCGACCGCGCAGATGTCACCGGGGCCGGCGACCTCCGCGGGCTTGCGGGTGAGCGCCTCGGTCATCAGCAGCTCGGTGATGCGGACGTTCGACATCGTGCCGTCACGCTTGATCCAGGTGACGGTCTGGCCCTTGCGGAGCTCACCCTGCTCGACGCGGACCAGGGCGATGCGGCCCAGGAAGTTGTCGGCGTCCAGGTTGGTGACGTGGGCCTGGAGGGGGGCCTCCTCGTCGTACACCGGGGCCGGGACGTGCTCCAGGATGGTGGAGAAGAACGGCTCCAGGCTGTCGCTGTCCGCGGGGACGGTGCCGTCCTCCGGCTTGGTCAGCGAGGCGATGCCGTCACGGCCACAGGCGTAGACGATCGGGAACTCGATCTGCTCCTCGGTGGCGTCCAGGTCCAGGAACAGGTCGTACGTGTCGTTGACGACCTCGTCGATCCGGGAGTCCGGGCGGTCCGTCTTGTTGATGCAGAGGATGACCGGCATGTTCGCCTGCAGGGCCTTGCGCAGGACGAAGCGGGTCTGGGGCAGCGGACCCTCGGAGGCGTCCACCAGCAGGACGACGGCGTCCACCATCGACAGACCGCGCTCGACCTCACCACCGAAGTCGGCGTGGCCGGGGGTGTCGATGATGTTGATCGTGATGGGCGCCCCGCCGTCCTTGGGGTGGTACTTCACCGCCGTGTTCTTGGCGAGGATCGTGATGCCCTTCTCACGCTCCAGGTCGTTCGAGTCCATCATGCGGTCGTCGAGGTGCTGGTGGGCGGCGAAGGCACCGGCCTGCTTGAGCATGGCATCGACGATGGTCGTCTTGCCATGGTCGACGTGGGCGACGATGGCGACGTTACGGATGTCGTGGCGCGTGGGCACTTCGGCGCTTCTCCCGGGATCGTGGATGGCGGCGCGTACGGTCCGGCACGCGCGCCTCGACCGGGCGGAAAACCTGCCACGGCCTTACCCCATCGTACGCCGGATGGCGGGAACCGCCTGCCGGGGGGTCTGTCAAGAGGCCGGACGACTGAGCGGGACCGAGTGCGGGGTGGGGATTCTCGGCCCTGGGCGATGCCTGAAAACACGCGGGTCAACGGCCTGGTCAATGGGTACTGCACGACCTTGCCCGCCGGTCATCCGGCGGGCAAGGGACTTGAGTCACATCTGAGCTTGTGACGGTCGGATCAACCCTCGATGCACCCGTTCGTCATCACTTCTTCTTCTCGTTCTTGCCCTGGGCCGCGGGTGCCTTCTTCCAGCCGATGTCCTGGTAGCGGGGCGCCCCGAGGCCGAAGGCTCCCGCGTTGGCCAGGCCCGGCTTCACGGCGACCAGCTCGGGGCGCTGGTAGAGGGGGATGGAGCCGGCGGTGGCCCAGATCCGGGCGTCCGCCTTGCGCATCAGGTCGCGGGAGACCTCCTCGTCCAGCTCCCCGGCCGCCTGGTCGAACAGCTGGTCGATGTGGTCCGTGCCGACCCGTGTGTAGTTCTGTTCGACGAGCAGGGAGCCGTCGGCGGCCGGCTCCGGCTTGGCGAAGATCGGCCGGGCGTCGGTGGCGGGGTAGGCCGTCGCGGGCCAGGAGTAGAGCGCCAGGTCGTACTGGCCCGAGGCGATGTGGTCCTTGAAGAAGCTCTCGTCGGCCACCTTGGTCAGCTCCGTCTGCACACCGACCTTCTGGAGCATCTGGGCGATCCGCTCGCCGACCGTGCGCAGGGCCTCCGAGCCGGGTCCGGCCGGCAGGACGAAGCGCAGGCTCAGGGCCTTGCCGTCCTTGGCCAGCATGCTGCCGGAGGTGCGTACGGCCTGCTTGGCGGGGGCCGGCGCCGGGCTGGCCTTGGCCGGGTCGGCGGGCTCGGCGGCGGCTTCGGCGTCCAGGGCCGGGCTCCGCTTCGCGTCGTCCACGGAGTCGGCCTGGGCGCGCAGCATCTGTTCCTGGCCGGCGGCGAAGGGGCCCGGGGCGAGCACCGGGGAGGGCCGGGCCCCGAGGGCGAAGGCATCGGCGTCGACGATCTCCCCGTCGTAGCCGTACGCGCCTTCGGGCAGGTCGATGCCGGCCGGGTTCTCGGGGCCCTCCGGGCGGGAGTCGGGGTGGTCGGCCCGGGCCGGCGGCCGGGCGCCGCCGGGCTTGCCGTCGGAGCGGGCGTCGCCGTTGGCCTCGTCGTCCTGGCCGACGATGTACAGGCCGTCGTTGCCGGTGCCCGGACCCGACGGGGTCTTCGCGTCGTCCGTGCCCTTCGCGGCCTCCGGGCCCGCCTTGGCGCCCGCGGGCTCGGTGAGCTTGCCGCCCCGGCGCCAGCCGGCGTCCGCGAGCAGGGCCTGCGAGGCCTGGGTGTCCTGGCCGCCGAGGGCGTCGCTGTTGTCGGCGTACGCCTGCTGCCCGGCCAGCGCCAGGTGGCTGCCGACCGGCTTCGCGGGCAGGCCGAGCGGCTTGAGGACGATGTCGGCGAGCGCCTGGCGGTCCAGGGCGCGGGCCACGGCGCGGCGCACGCGCTCGTCGGCGAGCGGGCCGGAGGCCCCGTTCATGGCGAGCTGGGTGTAGGCGGGCTCCAGCGACTTGCGGACGGTGAAGGAGCGCAGGGCGCTCTGCTCCTCGGCGTACCGCTTCACCGCCTCCGCGTTCCTCTGCCGGGTCTCCTGCTCGGCCTTCGCCTTGGCCTCGTCCGCGCCGAAGGCGAGCGCCCACGACATGGTGGCCTGCGCGGCCGTCACCGAGGCTGCGGGGCCGTGGGCGCCGTCGGCCTTGGCGGCCTCGCGGCGGGCCAGGGCGATCCGCTCGGCGCCGGACCGGTCGATCTCGGCCATGTCGACCTTGCCGGCGGCCAGCGCGGCCGGCCGCTCCGCCCGGGGCACGGCGGTGAGCACCAGGGTGTCGAGCTTGGCGGGGCGGCCCCACCAGCGCGGGTTGCGGGTCAGGGACGCGGTGCCGGTCTTCTTGTCGATGGCGCCCAGGGCGAAGGGCCCGGCGGTGACCTTGAGGGCGCCCCGGGCTCCCTCGTTGAAGGCTTCCGGGGTGCCCGTGACCTGCTTGGGGTAAAGGGGGGAGAACAGGGAGCGCCAGTCCGCGTACGGCCGGACGAAGGTGACCTTGACCTCCAGGTCCGTCTTGCCGCGCTCGATCTTCTCGATCCGGTCGTAGCCGGCGTTGCGCGCCGTCCAGTACGCGGAGTCCTTGCCGTTCAGGGCACGCCACTGGGCGACGAAGTCGGCGGCCCCGATCTCGCGGCCGTCGCTCCAGACGGCCTGCTGGTTCAGCTTGTACAGGACGACCTGCTTGGGCTCCCGCTCCACCACCTCGGCCTTCTCCAGGTAGTCGGGATTGGCCACCGGGCGTCCCTTGCCGTCCAGCACGAACAGCTGGGGCAGGACCGCCCCGGCGATCCGGTTGGTGGTGGCGTCCGCGTCGGCCTGGAAGGTGTTCAGGGTGCCGGGCAGGGAGTCCACGGCCCAGCGCAGCACCCCGCCGTCGGCGATCTTCTCCCGGGCGGTCGTCGCGATGTCCTGCCCCGCGGCGGCCGGGCCGCCCTCGTCGTCACCCGCGCCGCAGCCCGCGAGCAGCGGCAGTGCAAGAACTCCCGAGGTCAGGAGCGCCAAGGACCTGCGCCTTCTCTGGGACATGGGTGGTACCTCCGGGGCGGGGCGTGGGGGGCGTGAGAAGGAAGGGCCTTGATCACGTTCGGCGGTATATAGGGCTGATCACACTGGGTGCCGAAACCCACTGAAATCGACACCCCGCCGCACCCACCGCAGGGGACCCCCGCCACGCCGCGAACCCCACCCGTGCGGACCAATCCGGCTTGCTTTCCGGGCGAGCGTTCCCCCGTAAGAGGGATGAAAATGGGGTCAGGGAGGGGCGCACAGTTCGCGCCTGCGCGCCCGCAATCGCTGCACGTCCCTTCACAACCGGGGACGGGAGGCGCGACACTCGCAGGCGCACATGAGCGTTGCCACCGCACCCAGCGGAAGTGAGGGCAAGTCATGTCCCTGCAAGACGATTTGACCGCCGTACGGCGCAACCTGAACGAGCTGGTCCGCTCCGTGGAGCGGCTCGAGAAGGACGTCGCGCGGCAGGCACCGGCCGCCCCCAGGCCTCCGGGCGAGGGCGGAATGGTCAGCGTCCCGGACACCCCGTACGACAGCTCGCTGTGGACGGACTCCGACGACGAGGGTCTCGGCGCCCGCGACCGCCGCGCTCCCTGACCTACGCTCCCCGCACACCCCACCAGGCCCGGCCGGCCGCCTCAGGCCGGCTGGGTCTCCTGGGCCACCCCCTCATCACTCCACCCGGAGTCCCTCTTGGCCACAGGCACCCAACCACCATCCCAGCGGCCCGGCGGCGTCCACGACGCCTCGCGGGCCGCGATCGCAGCCCGGCACCTGCGGACCGACCGGTGGTGGCTCAGCCCCGCCGGCACCGCGGCCGGGCTGCTCGCCTTCATCGTCTACTCCACCTGGCGGGCCTTCGCCAACGCCGACTACTACGCGGCCCCGTACGTCTCCCCCTTCTACTCCCCGTGTCTCGCGGAGAACTGCCAGGAGATGCGCGGCGGCCCCAACCTCGATCTCTTCGGCAGCTGGTGGGGCCTGTCCCCCGCCCTGCTGATCCTGATCTTCCCGCTCGGCTTCCGGCTGACCTGCTACTACTACCGCAAGGCCTACTACCGGGGCTTCTGGGCCTCGCCGCCCGCCTGCGCCGTCGCCGAGCCGCACGCCTCGTACAGCGGTGAGACCCGCTTCCCGCTGATCTTCCAGAACATGCACCGGTACTTCTTCTACGCGGCGGTGCCGGTCGCGGGCATCCTGACGTACGACACCGTGCTGACCTTCCGCGACGAGCGGTACGAGTGGGGCCACATGGGCCTCGGGACGCTCCTGTTCCTCGTCAACATCGCGTTGATCTGGGCCTACACGCTGTCCTGCCACTCCTGCCGGCACATCATGGGCGGCCGCCTCAAGCACTTCTCCAAGCACCCGGTTCGCTACCGCCTGTGGGGCTGGATCAGCCGCCTCAACTCCCGTCACATGCAGTTGGCGTGGGCCTCGCTGATCAGCGTCGCCGCATGCGACTTCTACGTGTACCTGGTGGCCAGCGGCGCCTTCACCGACCCGAGGATCTTCTGAGATGGCTCAAGTGGAACGGCAGCAGTGGGACGTGGTCGTGGTCGGCGCGGGCGGCGCCGGACTGCGGGCCGCGATCGAGGCCCGGGAGCGCGGCGCCCGTACGGCCGTGATCTGCAAGTCCCTGTTCGGCAAGGCCCACACCGTGATGGCGGAGGGCGGCATCGCCGCCTCCATGGGCAACGTCAACGAGGGCGACAACTGGCAGGTGCACTTCCGCGACACGATGCGCGGCGGCAAGTTCCTGAACCAGTGGCGGATGGCGGAGCTGCACGCCAAGGAGGCCCCGGACCGGGTCTGGGAGCTGGAGACCTGGGGCGCGCTCTTCGACCGCACGCCCGACGGGAAGATCTCGCAGCGCAATTTCGGCGGGCACGAGTACCCGCGCCTCGCGCACGTGGGCGACCGGACCGGCCTGGAGCTGATCCGCACGCTCCAGCAGAAGATCGTCCAGCTCCAGCAGGAGGACTTCAAGGAGTACGGGGACTACGAGGCCCGGCTCAAGGTCTTCCAGGAGTGCACGGTCACCAGGGTCCTGAAAGAGGGGCAGCGGGTCTCCGGGACCTTCTGCTACGAGCGCGAGACCGGTCGCTTCTTCGTGCTGGAGGCCCCGGCGGTCGTCCTGGCCACGGGCGGGATCGGCAAGTCCTTCAAGACCACCTCGAACTCGTGGGAGTACACCGGCGACGGCCACGCGCTGGCCCTGCTCGCCGGGGCGCCCCTGCTGAACATGGAGTTCGTGCAGTTCCACCCGACGGGCATGGTCTGGCCCCCGTCGGTGAAGGGCATCCTCGTCACGGAGTCCGTCCGCGGCGACGGCGGCGTGCTGCGCAACTCCGAGGGCAAGCGGTTCATGTTCGACTACGTCCCGGACGTCTTCAAGGAGAAGTACGCGGAGTCCGAGGAGGAGGGCGACCGCTGGTACGAGGACCCGGACCACAACCGGCGCCCGCCCGAGCTGCTCCCCCGCGACGAGGTGGCCCGCGCCATCAACTCCGAGGTCAAGGCGGGGCGCGGGTCCCCGCACGGCGGGGTCTTCCTGGACGTGTCCACGCGGATGCCGGCCGAGAAGATCAAGCGGCGGCTCCCCTCGATGTACCACCAGTTCAAGGAGCTGGCGGACGTGGACATCACCGCCGAGCCGATGGAGGTCGGCCCGACCTGCCACTACGTGATGGGCGGCATCGCGGTCGACTCCGACACCGCCGCCACCGTCGGAGTGCCCGGGCTGTTCGCCGCCGGTGAGGTGGCGGGCGGGATGCACGGCTCGAACCGGCTCGGCGGGAACTCCCTCTCCGACCTGCTGGTCTTCGGCCGCCGGGCCGGGCTGCACGCGGCGGAGTACGCGGCCGCGGAGGCGGGCCGGCTACCGGTCGTGGACCAGGCCCGGGTGGACGAGGCGGCCGGGGAGGCGCTGGCCCCGTTCCATGCCGCCGAGGGCGCGGAGAACCCGTACACCCTGCACCAGGAGCTCCAGACGGCCATGAACGACCTCGTCGGCATCATCCGCCGCGAGGGCGAGATGGCCGAGGCGCTGGAGAAGCTCAGGACCCTGCGGCTGCGGGCCTCGCGGGCCGGGGTCGAGGGCCACCGGCAGTTCAATCCGGGCTGGCACCTGGCGCTCGACCTGCGGAACATGCTGCTGGTCAGCGAATGCGTGGCCCGTGCGGCCCTGGAGCGCACGGAGAGCCGGGGCGGGCACACCCGCGAGGACTGCCCGGCGATGGAACGGTCCTGGCGGCCGGTGAACCTGCTGTGCCGGCCGGTCGAGCCCGCTCCATCGGACCCGGCGGCGGACCGGATCGAACTGACCCGGGTGCGCACCGACCCCATCCGGCCCGACCTGCTCGCGCTCTTCGAGAAGGAAGAGCTGGTCAAGTACCTCGCCGAAGAGGAGCTGTACGGATGAGTACCTACGATGCCTCGTTCCGGATCTGGCGGGGCGACGCGGAGGGCGGGGAGCTGCGGGACTTCACCGTGGAGGTGCACGACGGGGAGGTGATCCTGGACATCGTCCACCGGCTCCAGGCCACGCAGGCCTCCGACCTCGCGGTGCGGTGGAACTGCAAGGCGGGCAAGTGCGGTTCGTGCAGCGCGGAGGTCAACGGGCGGCCGCGGCTGATGTGCATGACGCGCATGTCGACCTTCTCCCGCGAAGAAACGATCACGGTGACCCCGCTGCGGGCCTTCCCGGTCGTGCGCGACCTGGTGACGGACGTGTCCTTCAACTACCAGAAGGCGCGCGAGGTCCCGGCCTTCGTACCGCCGGCCGGGGTCGCGCCGGGCGAGTACCGGATGCAGCAGATGGACGTGGAGCGCTCGCAGGAGTTCCGCAAGTGCATCGAGTGCTTCCTGTGCCAGGACACCTGCCACGTGGTGCGTGACCACGAGGAGAACAAGACGGCCTTCGCCGGCCCGCGCTTCCTGATGCGGGTGGCCGAGCTGGACATGCACCCGCTGGACGCGGCGGCCGAGCAGGGGCTGGACCGCAAGCGGACGGCCCAGGAGGAGCACGGGCTCGGCTACTGCAACATCACCAAGTGCTGCACGGAGGTCTGCCCCGAGGGCATCAAGATCACCGACAACGCCCTGATCCCGCTGAAGGAGCGGGCCGTGGACCGCAAGTACGACCCGCTGGTGTGGCTGGGCAACAAGATCGGCCGCCGCTCCGGCCGCTAGCCACCCGGGCCGCCCGAGCCCCCTCGGGCGGCCAAGGTTCCCCGACGCCCCCCAACCGTTCACTTCGCGGTACACAATGCCCCCTGAGCAACGTCGTTGACGTGACGTCAGGGGGCTTTCGCGGTGCGGGTGGGGGATCAGCTGGCGGACCGGTACCGCCTCGACCGGCGGCTCGGCCAGGGCGGCATGGGCGAGGTGTGGCAGGCGCACGACACGGCGCTGGACCGCGCCGTCGCGGTGAAGGTGCTGTTGGAGGCCGCCACGAACGAGGAGGTGGTCGCCCGCTTCCGGCGCGAGGCCACCATCGGGGCGCGGCTCCAGCACCCCGGCATCACCGTCGTGCACGACGTGGGCCGGGAGCAGGGGCGGCTCTTCATCGTGATGGAGCTGCTCGCGGGCGAGGACCTGCGCACGGCGCTGTCGCGGACGCCGGGCGGGATGCCGGCGCCGCTCGCGCTGGAACTGGCCGCGCAGAGCGCCGAGGCGCTGGCCGCCGCGCATGAACAGTCGGTGATACACCGGGACTTGAAACCGGCGAACCTCTTCCTGCTGCCCGGCGGGCGGCTGAAGATCTGCGACTTCGGCATCGCGCACTCCGCCGACGCGACGGCGGGCTGGACGGTCACCGGCCGGATCTTCGGCAGCCCGCCGTACATGGCCCCCGAGCAGTGGCGGGGCGAGCGGGTGGACGCCCGGTGCGATCTGTACGCGCTGGGGTGCGTGCTGTACGCCCTGTTGAGCGGGGAGCCGCCCTTCGGGGAGTCCGAGGGGCCCTACGTGCTGATGCGCCGGCACATCGAGGACCCGCCGCTGTCGCTGCGCGAGGCCGGCGCGCCGGTCGAGCCGGAGGTGGACCGGCTGGTGCTGCACCTGCTGGCCAAGGAGGCGGCGGACCGGCCGGAGTCGGCGCAGGCGGTGGCCACGGCCCTGCGGGAGCTGCTGGGCGTCCGGGGCGCTCGGTCCGGCCGGGGCGGGACGGGGGCGTCGGCGAACACCGGCGGAACCGGGGGCCGGGACGGCACCGGGGGTCCGGGCGGAACCGGGGGTCCGGGCGGAACCGGGGGTCCGGGCGGAACCGGGGGTCCGGACGAGACCCCGGGCTGGGACGGGTTCGAGGGCTGGGGCGGTACGGGTGGTGGTGGCCCGACCGGTGTCGGGCCGGGCGGCTGGGCCGGGGGTGGCGGCGGGACCGACGGCACCGGTACGGGGGCCGGGACCGGGGGCGGGGCCTCCGCCGGGGCGGGTACCGGAGCCGGGCAGGAGGCCCGGGATGCGGCCGGGACCGGGGACGGTGTCGGGGCCGGATCCGGGGACGGTGTCGGCGCCGGCGCCGGCGTCGGCGTCGGCGGGGTGCCCGTCGGGGTACGGGAGTTCGTACGGGAGTTGCTGCGGGAGGCCGAGGACGCGCTCCGCGTGCTGCCGGCGGACAGCGAGGCCCGGATCCAGGTGCTGGCCGTGGCCGCCGACGCCGCTGCCCGCTTCGACGCGGAGCTCGCCGGACGGCTGCTGGCCGAGGCCGAGGCCGCCGCGTGGACCGGCACGGGGGGCGACGGGGCGCGGTTGGCCCGGCTGCTGACCGGTCTGGCCAAGGACACCGCCGCGCAGGCCCCGGCACGGGCCCGGCGGCTGCTGACCGACGCGCAGCAGGCGCTGTTCACGGTGTTCGGCTCGAACCGGGAGGGCCCGCTGCGCGCCGTCGCGGAGCAGCTGGTCGAGGTCGCGCCCGAGCAGGCCGCGCAGATCACCGATTACCACTTCGCGGGCGGCCCGGCCGAGAAGCGGCTGCGCGCCCGCATCCGTACGGCCCTCACCGCCGCCGACCCCCAGGAGGCCGAGCTGCGGCTGGCCTCGATCCAGGACGCGGCGCAGCGCGGGGCGGCGACGTACGACGTGGTGCTGGCCGTCGCTTCGCGGGACCTGTCCGCGGCCCTGCGCCTGAGCGAGCGGATCGGCTCCGCCGGGGGCCGGCTGCTGGCGCTGTGCCAGGTGGCGCGCGACCGGGTCGACGCCGGGGATCCGGCGGGCGGGGCCCGGGCCCTGGAGCAGGCCGAGGAGGAGCTGCCCCGGTTCCTGGAGGAGCGGGCGGCCTGGCTGCGCGAGGAGTCGGCGCACCATGCCGAGCAGGGGCGGCTCGTCCAGGCGGAGCGGCTGCGCACCCGGGCCGGCAACCTGCTGAGCGGCCGGCCGCGGTCGGCCGCCGACGACAAGGCCGACCACGCACTGGCCTCGCTGGCACAGTCCCGGGCGAGCGTCGAGCGGGGCTCGCACCCGCCGCTCGGCCCAGCGGAGGCCCGGGAGCGCGCCGAACTGGCCCGGGAGCTGCCCGACGCGGCGGACCGGGCCCGCGAGCTGGCCCGTACGGCCAGGGAGTGCGCGGCCGCGGGCCGGGCGTCCTGGCTGGCGGAGGCGGCCGCGGACCCGGGGAGCTCCGCACCGCGCGGGACCGCCGGTCCGGGCAGCCCGGGCGCGGGAGCAGGAGCACGGCCCGGCTCGCCCACGGGCACGGGCACGGGCACGGCCGCGGGGCCGAGGACGGCCACGCTGCCCGCACGCACGTCCCCCGGGACGCGCACGTGGAACACGGGCGCCGTGCCCGAGGCCCTGCACGCCGCCGGCGCCCACCTGGTGTGGCGGTCCGGGTCCGAGGTGGGCTGCGTCCGGGCCGCCGGGGGAACCACCCTCTGGACGGCCCACGCCGACGAGGGCGTGTCCGCACCGCCGCTGCCCGGGACCGGTCGGATCCGGGTCGCCTGCGAGGCGGACGCCGCGACGGTCTACGTCGAGGTGCGGCGGGACGGCGAGCAGGAGGTACGGCTGCTCGCGCGCGAGCCGTACGACGGGCGCGTGCGGTGGTGGCGCGACCTGCCGGAGCCGGGGGCGCTGCGCAGCCTCGGTCCGGTACTGGTCCACGGGGCGCCGGGCGACCTGACGGCCCTGCGGCCGGCGACGGGCGAGGTCCTGTGGCAGCGGGCGCTGACGGACCGTGCCACGCGCTCCCCCGTCGCGGCGGGCGGCTGCCTGGTCCTCGCCGACGGGCGGCAGCTCCAGGCGCTGCACCTGTCGACCGGACGGCGGGCCTGGTCGGAGCTCCGGGGCCGGGAGGCCTTCGAGCGCACGCCCGACACGCGGCCCGTGCACCTGCTGGACGGCGGTGCCGTACGCGCCCTGGACCGCAGCAGCGGCCGGGAGCTGTGGCAGTTCGCCCTGGGCGCCCCGGCGGAGCGGCTGCTCGTCGAGCGCGGCACGGTGTACGCGGCCGCGCACCGCGTCGACCAGGGCTGGGACCTGGTCTTCGCGCTCGACGCGGAGACGGGGGCGCTGCGCTGGCAGCGGACGGTGATCCGGCGCGAGGGGACGGTGTGCGCGATCGAGCTGCTGGGCCTGCGGCCGGGGGCCTTGTACGTGAAGGCCCCCCGCGGGGGCCGGCGCGGGCTGCTGAGCCGGGAGGCGGGGCCCTTCGTCGCCGTCCTGGACCCGGAGACGGGTAAGCCCCTGCGCATGTGGGAACAGCCGTCCCTCGCCCAGGGCGACACCCTCCTGGTGGGCCCCTACCTGATCCTCTCCCGCCCGACCCTCGTGGCGTACGCCCTGCCGTAGCCACGCGGGGGCGGGCCCGCTGCCGGGTGCGGCGCCGCCGCACGGGGGCCAGCCCCCGGACCCCCGCGCCTCAACCGCCGGCGGGGCTGGATTTGGCTGATGTCGCCCCCTTGGCGCTCTGGATTGCCCGCAGGGCAATCTCAGCCCGTCAGGGCGCTCGCTGGGCTGGGCGCACGTGCAGCTGACGCCCGCCAAATCC
>NZ_JBSGXB010000049.1:0-33704 GCF_053609185.1 Streptomyces sp. NPDC054956
CCCAGGGAACGGTGGAAGGGCGGGTAGGGGAGATGCCCCGCAGGGCGCTCCCGGGCAGCGCCCGGTGCAACGGCTGAGGGCCGGACTCCCACTCGGGGAGTCCGGCCCTCAGGCGTGTACCGGTACGGGTTACAGGCCCTGCCAGGCGGGCTTGTTGGCGAAGGTGTGGCGGAAGTAGTCCGCCAGCTTCAGCTTCGACGCGGCGGCCTCGTCCACGACGACCGTGGCATGGCGGTGCAGCTGAAGCGCGGAGGCCGGCACGAGCGCCGACAGCGGACCCTCGACGGTCTGCGCGACGGCCTCGGCCTTGCCCTCACCCGTGGCCAGCAGGACCAGGTGGCGGGCGTCGAGGATGGTGCCGATGCCCTGGGTGATCACGTGGTGGGGCACCTGGTCTATGTCGTTGTCGAAGAAGCGCGCGTTGTCGACGCGGGTCTGCTCCGTCAGCGTCTTGATGCGGGTGCGGGAGGCGAGCGAAGAGCAGGGCTCGTTGAAGCCGATGTGCCCGTCCGTGCCGATGCCCAGCAGCTGCAGGTCGACACCGCCGGCGGCGGCCAGCGCCCGGTCGTAGGCGTCGCACGCGGCGACGATGTCGGCGGCGGAGCCGTCGGGGCCGATGAAGGAGGCCTCGGACAGGCCCAGCGGCTCCACGACCTCGCGCAGGACCACGGCGCGGTACGACTCGGGGTGCCCGGCCGGCAGGCCGACGTACTCGTCGAGCTGGCAGATCCGGGCCTTCGAGGCGTCGACCTCGCCGGCCTTGACCCGGGCCGCGAGGGCCTCGTAGATCGGCAGCGGGGTAGAGCCGGTCGCCACGCCGAGCAAGGCGTCGGGCTTGCGGCGGACCAGGGCGGCCATGGCCTCCGCGATGAGCTCGCCGCCTGCCTTGGCGTCCGGGACGATGACAACTTCCACGCGGGGCCTGCCGATCTGGAGAGTGTGAACGTTGTGGTATAGACCAATCTAGCAGAGGTGGAGGCCCGTTGCCGGGTCTTCGCACTCATCCATGGTGGGCCGGTTTCCCCCCTGTGGCCTCCCGGGGCCGCACCCCGGCGGGTCGGGCCGGAGGCGGGTCCTGGACGGCGTACGGGCGCCCTGGGCGGCGTACGCGGCCCGCTTTCGGGGTTCGGGAGGGGCCCGCGGTGCGCAGGGCTCTGCCGACGGCGGGTGGGGGAGGTGGCGCGGGAGCCGAGACGGCGCGGGAGCCGAGGCGGCGCGGGAGCGAAGGCCGCGCGGGAGCCTGGACGGCGCGGGCGCGGAAGCCGGCGTGGATCCGGAAGGCGGCACGGAACCGAACGTGGAGCCGGGGGAGGCGCGGAACCGGAAGGGACACGGGATCCGGCGCGGAAATCCTCTGGGCCACGGTGCCGAAGGGACCCTCAGCCCTTCGACACCGTAGCCCGGAGTACTTACGGCCGACGGGTGTGCGGTGCCCGACAGCCGGTGGGAGGTGCGCGCGCGGTCAGGGCAGAGCGCGCGGCTTACCTCGATCCGTCCTCCTGTGCGGGGAGGGCGGAAGTCTGATGCAATTGTGGACTAGACCAATCTGTTCTGTCCATCCAATGACGGGGCCCACAATCCCGTCACTTCCTCCAACCCTACGCGGAACCGGGCTCCCGTGGATACTCCGCGGTATCGCGCTGAGGAAAGTCGTGGCCCATACCCGGGGTACGCTCGCCACGTGCCCTCCATGAACGACCTCGTACGCCAGCACACCGCTCTCAGTGAAACCGACCTGGAGTGGCTCCATCTGCTGGTCTCGGAGTGGCAGCTGCTCTCCGACCTCTCCTTCGCGGACCTCGTGCTCTGGGTGCCCACCCTCGACGGCAGCCGGTACGTCTCCGTCGCGCAGATGCGCCCGAACACCGGGCCCACCTCGTACCAGGACGACATGGTCGGCCACCTGGTCCCGCGCGGCCGCCGCCCGCTGCTCGACGCCGCGCTCGACGAGGGCCGCATCGTGCGCGAGGGGGACCCGGAGTGGCGCGAGGAGGTGCCGGTCCGCGTCGAGTCGATCCCCGTGCGCCGTGAGGGCCGCGTACTCGGAGTGATCGCCCGCAACACCAACCTGCTCACCGTGCGTACACCGAGCCGGCTGGAGCTCACCTACCTCCAGTCCGCCTCCGACCTGGCCCAGATGATCGCCGCGGGCTCCTTCCCGTTCCCCGGCCAGCAGGTCGACATGGACGCCTCCCCGCGCGTCGGGGACGGGCTGATCCGGCTCGACGCCGACGGGGTGGTCACCTACGCCTCCCCGAACGCGCTCTCCGCCTACCACCGGCTCGGCCTCGCCTCCGACCTGGTCGGGCAGCACCTGGGCAACATCACCTCCGAACTCGCCCCCTCCCGCGGCCCGGTGGACGAGGCCCTGGTCAAACTGGCCAGCGGCTGGGCCCCGCGGGAGACCGAGGCGGAGGGCAACGGCGGGGTCATCCAGCTGCGCGCCATCCCGCTCAAGCCCAAGGGGACCCGGATCGGCTCCCTGGTCCTGTGCCGCGACGTCACGGAACTGCGCCGTCGCGAACGCGAATTGATCACCAAGGACGCGACCATCCGGGAGATCCACCACCGGGTGAAGAACAACCTCCAGACGGTGGCGGCGCTCTTGCGCCTGCAGGCCCGCCGGATGGATTCGCCGCAGGGCCGCGAGGCGCTGAACGAGGCCGTGCGCCGGGTCGGTTCGATCGCGATCGTGCACGAGACGCTCTCTCAGAACCTGGACGAGCGGGTCGAGTTCGACGAGATCGCCGACCGCGTGATCGCGATGGTCGCCGAGATCTCCCCGGGCAAGGTCGACTGCCGGCGCACCGGCCGCTTCGGAATCCTGGACGCGGAGGTCGCCACTCCGCTGTCGATGGTGCTGACGGAGATCCTGCAGAACGCCCTGGAGCACGCCTTCACCCAGGGCGAGGGCGGCACCGTCGAGGTGTCGGCGGCCCGCTCGGGCACCGGCCGCAGCGATGCCCGGCTGCTGATCTCGGTGGTCGACGACGGCTGCGGTCTGCCCGAGGGCTTCGATCCCCAGCGGGCCGGCAACCTCGGGCTGCAGATCGTACGGACCCTCGTGGAGGGCGAGCTCGGCGGCACCTTCGACATGATCGCGGCCGAGCCGCGCGGCACCAAGGTGGTCGTCGACATACCGGCGAGTCCGCAGAAGTAGCCCGCAGAAGTGGTACGCGGAGCAGGACGCTCAGTGATCGGGCGGAGCGCCCGCCCGATCACTCAGCGTGATGCGAAGGGGTCCGGACAGCACTGAACCCCGTACCGAATGGTTTTCGGTACGGGGTTCGAGAGCACGTTGCTGAGCGCTTGAAGGGGTACTACGCGCTGCGGCTCGAGGCTCGAAAGTCGATATCAGGCGCTGGCGTTGCGCGCCCGGTTGCGAGCGGCGCGGCGCTTCATCGCGCGGCGCTCGTCCTCGCTGAGACCGCCCCAGACACCGGAGTCCTGGCCGGACTCGAGCGCCCACTGCAGGCACTGCTCCATGACGGGGCAACGGCGGCAGACGGCCTTGGCTTCCTCGATCTGCAGCAGCGCAGGACCGGTGTTGCCGATGGGGAAGAAGAGTTCCGGGTCTTCCTCACGACAAACGGCGTTGTGACGCCAGTCCATGGCTGCTCCATCTCCTTGTATTGCGGGCAGGTTGCTTGTGAATGTGAACGCTTTCACGAATCCCTTCGTGAGGGAAGGGAGACCACCCAGTTTGGTCAAAAAGTCGCCCTGGGAGGCCGGAGATTCGTGGAGGGGTTCTGGCGGTCTGTGTGGGTGCCGGGTTCTGCGGGCTGTCCCGATCGCCATGTAGAGATTCGCAAACCTCGGACGGGGATACAACCCCTTCCGGAAAGTTTTTTTTGATTCGTCGGTGTCTACTAGGTCACAGCCCTACTTCCTAGGGGTGGACCGGCGTGTAAACGTTCGAGTGAAAGGACTTTGGGCCCTTCCACTCACACAATCACACGCAGTGCACGGCGTACGCCTGTGAACCGAACGCTGGTACGCAGACCGAGGTGGTCTCCGTCCATCTGGAAAGGAAGTGGAACCTTCGAATGCAAGGTGAAGTCCGTCAGATCGTGCAGAGACACCGCGTGCTTCCCGTGCGGTCCGCGCTCAGGAGTCGAGGTCAGGAGCTGTGTCGCGTACCGCGCGACCGCCGGAGTTGACAAACGGTCGAGCGCCAATACGTCAAGTGCGGTGTCGAAGGAGGCCTCCGGGGAGGCGTAAAGCGGGCGATTGCCCAGATACGTCCAAGGTGACGTGTTGCACACTATCGAGAGCACCAGGTCCGTCACCGGATCCGCGCCGGGGCGCTCCAGCGTGACCGTACCGTGCCTCCGGTTGGGCTCTTCCCAGAACTGGCGCATCAGCTGTCGTACATACAGGGCGTGCGTCGAACGCTTGCCCCTTTCGCGCTGCTGTTCGACCCGGCCCACCACGCCGGCGTCGAAGCCGAAGCCCGCGCAGAAGGTGAACCAGCGCGCCGGCACCGACTCGTCCTCGGTCCCCGGGGTACCGGCCGCCAGCCCCAGGCCCACCGTCCGCTCGCGCCGCTCCCGCAGCGCGTCCAGCAGGGCGCCGGTCGCCTCGACCGCGTCGTTGGGCAGGCCGAGCGCCCGGGCGAAGACATTGGTGGAGCCGCCGGGCACCACCGCGAGGCCGGGCAGCCGCTCGGGATCGGGGCCCTCGTGCAGCAGTCCGTTGACCACTTCGTTGACGGTGCCGTCACCGCCGAGGGCCACCACCAGGTCGATGCCGGTCTCGGCCGCCCTGCGTCCCAGGTCCCGGGCGTGCCCGCGGTACTCGGTGGTCACCGCCTCCAGCTTCATCTCGCTGGCCAGCGCATGGGTCAGGACGTCGCGCGTGCGCGCACTGGTGGTCGTCGCTGCTGGGTTGGCCACGAGAAGTGCACGCATGGGCGCCAGCCTACCGACCCGCTCACAGGCCGCCCATACTGCCCGTCCCCTCCGGGGCTCCAGGGTGCGCGGCTACCCTGCTGGGGTGAGTAAGAAGCCCACCCCCTCCGCGCCCGCCGCCCCTACCGCGCTGCCCCGCCGGCTGACCGCGGCCGCCGTGCTCACCGCGCTGGAGGGACTGGCCCTGGCCGGCCTCGGCGCCTACATCCTGTACGACGGCGTCGTCGGTGACCCCGACTCCCCGCGACAGGCCGTGACGGGCGGGATCACCGTGCTCCTGGTCGCCGCGCTGCCGCTGGCCGCCGCGTACGGGCTGCGCCTGGGCCGCCGCTGGAGCCGCGGACCCACGCTGATCACCCAGCTGCTGGCCCTGCCCGTGGCCTGGACGCTGTGGAGCGGGGGCGACGCCATGAAGGCCACCGCCCTGGCCCTGGCCGTGACCGCGGTGGCCGTCATGGGACTCCTGGTGAATCCGACGGCCACCGCGGCGATGGGCTTCGACTCCGGTGAATCCGGTGGGGACGCCGGCTAGCCCGAACGCGTGAACGGGCTCCGCGCCCCCGGTCCTACTCCTCCACCAGCAGCTTCTCGCGGAGCTGGGCCAGGGTGCGGGCCAGCAGGCGGGAGACGTGCATCTGGGAGATGCCGACCTCCTGCGCGATCTGCGACTGGGTCATGTTGCCGAAGAACCGCAGCAGCAGGATCCGCTTCTCCCTCGGCGGCAGTCCCTCCAGCAGCGGCTTGAGGGACTCGCGGTACTCGACCCCCTCCAGCGCCTCGTCCTCCGAGCCCAGGGTGTCCGCGACCGCCGGCGACTCGTCGTCGGTGTCCGGGACGTCCAGCGAGAGCGTGCTGTAGGCATTGGCCGATTCCAGCCCCTCCAGCACCTCCTCCTCGGAGATCCCGAGCCGCTCGGCCAGCTCGTGCACCGTGGGGGAGCGGCCGTGCTGCTGGGACAGCTCCGCCGTCGCCGTGGTCAGCGAGAGCCGCAGTTCCTGGAGGCGCCTGGGGACGCGTACCGCCCAGCCCTTGTCACGGAAGTGGCGCTTGATCTCGCCGACCACCGTGGGCGTGGCGTAGGTGGAGAACTCCACCCCGCGGTCCGGGTCGAACCGGTCCACCGACTTGATCAGCCCGATGGTGGCGACCTGCGTCAGGTCGTCCAGCGGTTCGCCGCGGTTGCGGAAGCGCCGCGCCAGGTGCTCTACCAGGGGCAGGTGCATTCGTACGAGACGGTTGCGCAGCTCGGCCTTCTCCGGCGAGCCGTCGGGCATGGCCCGCAGCTCGATGAAGAGGGCCCGCGCGCCACTGCGGTCGCGCGGATCCGGCAGCGGCGCCGGCGCGGTGAACACCGGGGCCGCGGGGGCCTGCGGTGTGTCCGGGGCCGGGGCCGGCGGGGCCGTGGCAGCGGCCCCCGGTGGCTGGACCGGCAGTGGTTGGTCGTGCTGGTTCTCGCTCACAGGGCCCGCCCGTCGCTCCGCCGAGTCCAAAAAGCCGTCTTCCGCATCCGTGTCAGCCGGGTGCGGCCGGGCGTGCTGCTGCTCCGGAATGCCGCCGTCGACCTCGTGCCGTACCCGGGGCCGATCCCCGCCCCGCACCGGGACCTCCCCGCCGCTCACGCCGGGCCTGGTCCCGCGCCGCGCTGTTTGTAGAGGCTGATGCTCACCGTCTTGTTCTCCTCGACCGTGGCCTCGACCTTCCCGGCCAGTGCCGAGAGGACCGTCCACGCGAACGTGTCGCGCTCCGGGGCCCGGCCGTCGGTGGTCGGGGCGGAGACGGTCACCTCCAGCGAATCGTCCACCAATCGGAAGACGCAGCTGAGGACGGAGCCGGGCACGGCCTGCTGGAGCAGGATCGCGCAGGCCTCGTCCACCGCGATGCGGAGGTCCTCGATCTCGTCGAGGGTGAAGTCCAAACGTGCCGCGAGGCCGGCCGTGGCCGTCCGCAGCACCGACAGGTAGGCACCCGCAGCGGGCAGCCGGACTTCCACGAAGTCCTGGGTCCCGGGCTCGCCTGCGATCTGGGACACCCTCACCTCCAAGGTGGTACGAGCTCTGTTCGCCGGTGACGCTATCGCGATCCGGGCGATCGTGTCGCGGCACCCCTTGGCGGAAGCGCAGGAACCCCGTCGACCGTGGCTGCACGCAGCTGAACATAGCTGGCCGAGAGGCCATGCCTACGACCAGTGACTGATGGTAAGCCCATCAGTACGCACAGTGGCTAGGGGTCTGCGGGCCCAAATCAGGGGAACCGGCGGAGGTTTGACCTACCCCGCTTCAGACGATCGAACCGTCGACAAAACACCAGCGCCAGGTCTCGCCCGGTTCGAAGCTGCGCATCACCGGGTGGCCGGTCTCCTGATGGTGCGCCGTGGCGTGCCGGTGGGGTGAGGAATCGCAGCAGGCCACGTGCCCGCACGCCAGACACATCCGCAACTGGACGGGATGGCTGCCGAGCGCCAGACATTCGGGGCAGGTCTGGGCAAGGGGGATGGGCTCGGGGCGCGGCAGTTCGGGAACGTGGGTGCACTCGCTCATGATGGCCAGCGTACTGAGGTGCTGGCGCGCGACGGCGATTCGAATCAAACGAGGGTGATCTTCGATGGAGGTATTGCCGCTGGTGGCGCTGGTCGCCGGCTGTGCGATCGTCGCGGGCCTCGCCCGCCGCACCCCGGTGCCGGCGCCGCTGCTGCTGGTCGCCGCCGGGCTGGCCGCGGCCTACGTACCGGGCGTGCCCGCCTACGGCCTGGACCCGCACATCGTGCTGCCCCTGCTGCTGCCGCCGTTGCTGTACACGGCCGCGGTGGACAGTTCGTACCTGGACCTGCGGGCGAACCTGCGGCCGGTGGCGATGCTCTCGGTGGGGTACGTGCTCTTCGCGACGCTCGCCGTCGGGTACGCGGCCTACCTGGTGGTGCCGGGGCTGACCCTGCCGGTGGCGCTGGTGCTGGGAGCGGTCGTCGCGCCGCCCGACGCGGTCGCGGCGACGGCCATCGCCCGCAAGCTCGGTCTGCCGAACCGGATCACGACCATCCTGCAGGGCGAGTCCCTGGTCAACGACGCCACCGCGATCACCGCGTTCAAGGTGGCGCTGGCGGCGGCCGTCGGTACGAGCGCCGGCTGGACGGACGGGATCGCGGAGTTCCTGCTGGCCTCGGTGGGCGGGGTCGGGATGGGCCTGCTGCTGATGGTGCCGATCCACGTGCTGCGCAAGCGGATGCGCGAACCCCTGCTGCAGAACACGCTGTCGCTGCTGATCCCGTTCGTGGCGTACGCGGCCGCCGAGCGGGTGCACGCGTCGGGCGTCCTCGCGGTCGTGGTGGTCGCGCTGTACCTGGGGCACCGCAGCTGGCAGGTCGACTTCGCCACCCGGCTCCAGGAGGAGGCGGTCTGGAAGATGGTCGCGTTCATCCTCGAATCGGTGGTCTTCGCGCTGATCGGACTGCAGTTGCCGGTGGTGCTGAAGGGGCTGGGGGAGTACGAGGGCCTCGCCGCCGCGGGCTACGCGCTGGCGGTCTTCGCGGTCGTGGTGGCGGCCCGCTTCGCCTGGGTCTTCCCGGCGACGTTCCTGCCGCGGCTCTCGCGGCGGATCCGGGAGCGGGAGACGGAGACGACCTGGAAGGCGCCGGTCATCGTCGGATGGGCCGGGATGCGCGGCGTGGTCTCGCTGGCCATCGCCTTCTCCGTGCCGATGACCGTGCCGCACCGCAACCTGATCCTGTTCCTGACGTTCACGACGGTGATCGGCACCCTCGTCGTCCAGGGCCTGACGCTCCCCCCGCTGATCCGCCTGCTGCGCCTGCCCCCTCGGGACGCGCAGGCCGAGACCCTGGCCGAGGCGCAGGCCCAGAGCGAGGCTTCGCGGGCGGCGGAGGAGCGGCTGACGGAGCTGCTGGCCTCGCCGGCGAACGCGCTCCCGCCGCCGCTGGCGGACCGGCTGCGGACGGTGCTGGAGCGCCGGCGCAACGCGGTGTGGGAGCGGCTCGGCGAGGTCAACGCGGTGACCGGCGAGTCGGCGGACGACGTGTACCGCCGGCTCGCGGGGGAGATGATCGCGGCGGAACGGGAGGTCTTCGTGTCGCTGCGCGACGCGCGCCGCATCGACGACGAGATGCTGCGGGTGCTGCTGCGCCGCCTCGACCTGGAGGAAGCCGCGGCCTACCGCGAGGAGACGGCCTAGTCCTCCGGATCCTGCCGGGCCGCCGTCGTCAGGGGCGGCCCGTGACGACGGCGGTCAGGGCCGTGCCGCGGGGGAAGGCGCCCGACTCCGTGAGGGCCGTCAGGGCCCAGAGGAGCTTCGCCACGTAGATCCGTTCCACCGGCAGGCCGTGGCGGGACTCGAAGTCCGCCGCGAAGGCCTCCAGCGCGGCCGGGACGCGGGCGTAGCCGCCGTGGGCGAAACCCTCCGCCAGCGACCAGTCGCCGGCCGGACCGCCGAACGCCGCCGCCTGGAGGGAACGTATCTCCGCCTCCAGGAAGCCGCCCCCGACCACGGGCACGCCCACCGCGCGCTGGCCCGCGGCCAGTCCCGCCGCCAGCCCGGCCAGCGTGCCCCCGGTGCCGCAGGCCACCGCGACCACGTCGCAGGCCCCCCGCAGCTCGGCGCCCAGCTCGGCGCAGCCCCGTACCGCGAGCGCGTTGCTGCCGCCCTCCGGGATCACGTAGGCGTCGTCCGCGCCGGCCAGGGCGGGCAGCCCCGCCTTGTTCCGGTACGCCGACCGCGTCACGAAGTGCAGCCGCATGCCGTCCGCGGCGCACCGGGCCAGGGAGTCGTTCAGCGGGAGCCCCGCGAGCTCGTCGCCCCGTACGATCCCCACCGTCGCCAGCCCCAGCAGCCGGCCGGCGGCGGCGGTGGCCCGCAGGTGGTTGGAGTAGGCCCCGCCGAAGGTCACGAGCTCCGTACGGCCCTCCGCGACGGCGGCCCGCAGGTTCGGTGCCAGCTTGCGCCACTTGTTGCCGGGCAGCTCGGGATGGACCAGGTCGTCCCGTTTGAGCAGCAGCCGCACGCCGTGCCGGGCGAACCGCTCGTCGCGGATCTCGCGCAGCGGGGAGGGCGGCCTGGGCCGCAGGATCAGCTCGGCGTCGACTGGACGGTTCACGCCCCCATTGTGTGCCGCGTCCCTCCGTGCCGTCGCACGTCAGAGCCCTGCCGCGCGCGGTGGCGGCCGTCGGGTCACTTCAGGCGCTCCTCGATGCGGTCGCGCATCGAGGCCATCGTGAAGCCCTTCGGGTCGATCTTGCCGGGCTGCCATTCGAGGTGGCCGATGACCGAGCGGGCGGACCAGCCGTGGGCGCGGCACAGGGCGGCCGACGCGCGGGCCATCGCGTCGAGCTGGGCCGGCGGCCAGGGGTCCTCGCCGTCGCCGAGGTTCTCGCACTCGAAGCCGTAGAAGTGCCGGTTGCCGTCGGTGTCCGCCTGGTTGTCCGGGGGCAGGCGCTTCTCCGCGATCACCGCCGCCAGGACGTCGGAGTCGCCCGCGCCGGCGTGGTTGGCGCGGCCGTGGCCCACGAGGTGGACCCGGCCGTCCTTGGTGATCACCCCGTGGCAGAGCGGGCCGGGGAGGGCCTCGTCGCCGTCGCGGCAGAGCCGGACGGTGTACGCGCTCCCGTGCGTGACGGTGTGGTGGAGCATCACCCCGTGCACCGGACCCCAGGGTCCCTTGTGGTTGCGGTTGTGGGTGCGCCAGGCGCCGACCTCGACGACCGTCAGGCCCTCGGCCCGCAGGACGTCGATGAAGCGGTCGGCGGACAGGGGTGCGGACATGGCCGCCTCCTTGACTGTGAGTGATCGAGCGGTCGCTCAACGGTCTAGTGGAGGCAGTCATTCCGCCGCAAGGGCGCACGGCCCGCGCACGCGTCACGCGGGTGCGCCGCCCGGGGGTGTTGTCTCGTGCTCGGGCTTCGGGCGGAGGATTCGCGTGGATGCTTCACGCAGGTGCTCGGCGTGGATGCTTCACGCGGAGGCGAGCCACAGGTCCGGGCCGAAGACCTCGTAGTGGACGTCCGCGGGTGCCACGCCCTTGGCGATCAGCTGCTCGCGCGCCGCCCGCATGAAGGGGAGCGGCCCGCACAGGTACGCCTTGGTGCCCGGGGCGACGGGGACGGCGGCGAGGTCGAGCCGGCCCTCGTTGTCGCCGGCCTCGGCCGCGGTCTCGTACCAGAAGTGCGCCCGGGCGTCCGGGAGCTTGCCGGTCAGGGCCCGGTGGTCCGCCCGCAGGGCGTGGTCGGCGGGGGAGCGGTCGGCGTGCAGGACGGTCACCGGGGCCGTGTGCGCGGTGTCGGCCAGGTGCTCCAGCATCGACAGCATCGGGGTGCAGCCGATGCCGGCCGAGGCGAGGATCACCGGCGCGGCGGAGTCCTGGAGCACGAGGTCGCCGTAGGGGGCGGAGACGTGCAGGGTGTCCCCGGTGCGGACCGCTGTGTGCAGGTGGTTGGAGACCTCGCCGTCGGGGCCCGCGGCGGCCGGGCCGTGGACCCGCTTGACGGTGATCGAGCGGACCGGTGAGCCGGGAGCGCTGGAGAGGCTGTACTGGCGGATCTGGCGGGCGCCGTCGGGGAGTTCGACCTGGACGGAGACGTACTGGCCGGGCTTGAACCCGGGCGCGGGGGCGCCGTCGGCCGGGGCGAGGTGGAAGGTGGTGCAGTCCGCGGTCTCCTCCACGCGGGCGGCGACCGTCCACTCGCGCCAGACGTCGCCCGCGATGACCTGGTGCTCGGCGTAGAGCCGCTCCTCGATGGTGATCAGGGCGTTCGCCATCAGCCAGTAGACCTCGTCCCAGGCCTCGGCCACCTCCGGGGTGACGGCGTCGCCGAGGATCTCGACGATGGCCTCGAAGAGGTGCTTGTGGACGACCGGGTACTGCTCACGGGTGACGCCGAGCGAGGCGTGCTTGTGGGCTATGCGGCCCAGCATCACGTCGGGGCGGGTCTCCGGGTGCTCGACGAGGTGGGTCGCGAAGGCGGCGATGGAGCCGGCGAGGGCCTGCTTCTGGAGTCCGGCGTTCTGGTTCCCGCGGTTGAAGAGGTCGCGGATCAGTTCGGGGTGGGCCGCGAAGAGCTTCCCGTAGAAGAGCTCCGTGATGTCGCCGATCGCCGCGCCCACCGCGGGCAGGGTGGCTCGTACGGTCGCGGTCGACTTCTCGGAAAGCATGCGGGACTCCTCGCGTCGGTGATGGATCGTGAAACTGGCATCTGGGATGCATGTTTTCTGCGATGAAAAAACGGTCGTACGGGGCTCCGTCGCGGTGCGGACATCCGTTCGAGCGGCTCGTCGTGGATCAGCCTAGGCGGGCCGGTGTCCGGTGCGTATCGGCCATCCGGCCCCCCGCCTCAGGGTCTTTCGGCCCCGGTGCGCCCGGCCGGCGAGCCGCCCGAAATGCCCAGCAGGAGCGGGCCGGTCGGCGCCGCGACCAGGTCGTTCACTGTCAGCGGGTCCAGCGAGGCGAAGAAGGCCTCCTGGGCCCGGCGCAACGCGCCCCGCAGGACGCAGGCGCCGCGCAGCGGGCACGGGACGGTGCCGTCGCAGTCCACGACGTCGCCCGCGCCCTCCAGTTCGCGGATCACCGCGCCCACGGACGCGCCGCGCCCGGCGGAGGTCAGGGCGAGCCCGCCGCCGCGGCCCCGGCGGGCCTCGACCAGGCCGAGATGCTGCAGCTTGGCGACCACTTTGGCGGTGTGGGTGTACGGGACCTCCATGGTCGCCGCCACGTCGCGCGTGGTGGGGAGGTCCGTCTCCTCGACGGCCAGGCGCATCAGCACGCGCAGCGCCAGGTCGGTGAATCGGGTCAGCCGCATGGGATCACCGTAGAAAACTTGCATCCTCAATGCAAATTTGAAGGCCCGCCCCGCCCGGAGGTGGCCGAAACGCGTGGGGTCGGGGTGGCCCCTGGGGGACCGGTCGGCTCTTGAGAGTGCCCAGCCACGGGCGGAGTAGTCCCACCCTTTTGTGTAATGGTCCCACCACAGTCCGTGCTGGAAGGCTTCCGTCCCGCAGATCCATGGAGTGATCGAAAGGGAAATACATGTCGGTCCAGGCAGGTTCCGAATCCGAGACCCAGGCACCGCAGCGCAGTCTTGGGACATCGGCGGCGCGGAACTTGGCAACCACGACCAAGTCCGCGCCGCAGATGCAGGAGATCACCTCGCGGTGGCTCCTGAAGATGCTCCCGTGGGTGTCCGTGCAGGGCGGCACGTACCGGGTCAACCGGCGGCTCAGCTACTCGGTCGGCGACGGGCGCGTGGAATTCATCAAGACCGGCACCCAGGTGCAGGTGATCCCCGCGGAGCTCGGCGAGCTCCCGCTCCTGCGCGACTACGAGGACCTCGACGTCCTGACCGAACTGGCCGCGCGCTGCCACCAGATCGACTTCGAGGCGGGCCAGGAGCTCACCTCCTTCGGCAGCCCCTCCGACCGGGTGTTCCTGCTCGCCCACGGCCGCGTCGACCAGATCGGCACCGGCCCCTACGGCGACGACGCCGTCCTGCAGACCGTCGCCGACGGAGCCTACTTCGGCGAGGACTCCCTCGTGGACGAGGAGGCCATCTGGGAGTACACCGCCCGCGCCGCCACCGCCGGAACCGCGCTCGTCCTCTCCCGCCAGGACTTCCAGATCCTCGCCGACCGGGTCGATTCGCTGCGGGCCCACGTGGAGTCCGTACGCCACCTGCCCGAGCAGCGCACCAACAAGTACGGCGAGGCCGCGATCGACCTCTCCGCCGGCCACCAGGGCGAGGCCGTGCTGCCCGGCACCTTCGTGGACTACGAGGCCCGGCCGCGCGAGTACGAACTCTCCATTGCACAAACGGTCCTGCGGGTGCACACCCGCGTCGCCGACCTGTACAACCAGCCGATGAACCAGACCGAGCAGCAGTTGCGGCTCACGGTCGAGGCGCTGCGCGAGCGCCAGGAGCACGAGATGCTCAACAACCGCGACTTCGGCCTCCTGCACAACGCCGACTACGACCAGCGCATCCAGCCCCACGACGGCGCGCCCAGCCCCGACGACATGGACCAGCTGCTCAGCATGCGGCGCGGCTCCAAGTTCTTCCTCGCGCACCCCAAGGCCATCGCCGCCTTCGGCCGCGAGTGCAACAAGCGCGGGCTCTACCCGGAGTCGGTCGAGATCGGCGGGCACCGCGTGCCGTCCTGGCGCGGGGTCCCGATGTTCCCGTCCAACAAGATCCCGATCAGCGACGCCCGTACGACGTCCATCCTCTGCATGCGCACCGGCGAGGACGAGTCCGGCGTGATCGGCCTGCACCAGCCCGGCATCCCGGACGAGATCGAGCCGAGCACCTCGGTGCGGTTCATGGGGATCAGCGAGCAGGCGATCATCTCCTACCTGGTCACCACCTACTTCTCCGCCGCGGTGCTCGTGCCGGACGCGCTCGGCATCCTGGAGAACGTCGAGATCGCCCGCTGGCGCTAGTGCCGCGAAGGGACAGGACGGGACGGACGCGCCATGTCGACCACTGAGGCGATCACCACCGGCGAAGGGCAGGAAGCCGCCGCACTGCTCGAGCGGACGAGAGAAACGGTCAACCCGGAACTGCGCCGCACCGTGGAGGGCCTGCCGGGCTCGATGCGGCGCGTGGCGATGTACCACTTCGGATGGGAGCACGAGGACGGCACCCCGGCCGCGGGCAACGCGGGCAAGGCCATCCGGCCCGCCCTGGTGCTGGCGGCCGCCCAGGCACTGGGGTGCGAGGGCGCTGCGGGCGGCGCCGTACGGGCCGCCGTGGCCGTGGAGCTGGCGCACAACTTCACGCTGCTGCACGACGACGTCATCGACCGGGACGCCCGGCGGCGCGGCCGGGCCACCGCCTGGACCGTCTTCGGGATACCGGACGCGATCATCACGGGCGACGCCGTGATGGCGCTCGCGCTGCGCCTGCTCGCCGAGGACCCGCACCCCGCCTCGGCGGCGGCCTCGGCCCGCCTCGCGGCCTGCGTCATCGAGCTGTGCGCGGGCCAGCAGGCGGACTGCGCCTTCGAGCAGCGGCCGCACGTCTCGCTCGACGAGTGCCTGGCCATGGCGACGGCCAAGACCGGCGCCCTGCTGGGCTGCGCCTGCGCGCTCGGCGCCCTGTACGCGGGGGCCGGCCCGGAGGAGGTCGACGCCATGGACGCCTTCGGCCGGGAGGCCGGACTGGCCTTCCAGCTCATCGACGACCTGATCGGCATCTGGGGGGACCCCGGCCACACCGGGAAGCCCGCCGGAGCCGATCTGATCGCCCGCAAGAAGTCCCTCCCGGTCGTGGCCGCCCTCACCTCGGGCACGGCGGCGGGCAAGGAGCTGGCCGAGCTGTACGCGGGTCCCATGACCGGGGACGACGTGCGCAGGGCGGCCGAGGCCGTGGAGCGGGCCGGCGGGCGGGACTGGGCGACGGCCCACGCCGCCGACCGGATGGGCCGGGCGGTGCAGCAGCTGTCGCGGGCCGTACCGGACCTCGGGGCGGCGGGCGGGCTGCTCGCGCTGGCGGAGTTCGTGACGCGCCGGACCAGGTGAGCGCGTAGAGGAGGGCGCGCGGGGGAGGGCGCGAAGGCGCGAAGGGACGCCCGGGAGGCCTGTTCCGGCACCGCATGGTGCCGGAACGGGCCTTTCTGTGCTCGTGGGTCAACTCTAGGATCGCTCACGGTTGTTGACGGGTGAGCGAGTGAAGGGTGTGGCCCATGGCGCTGGAGATACGTCGAGCGGACCGGTCCGACCGGGACGCGGTGGCGCGGCTGCTGGACGAGGCGTTCCGCGAGGACCCGGTGAGCAGCTGGGTCTTCCCGGACCCGGAGCACCGCGCGGCGGTGCACGGCAAGTTCCTCGGGGTCTTCGTGGACGTGGCGCTGGCCGAGGGCCGGATCGACTACGCGGTGGACGGTTCGGCGGCGGCGCTGTGGCTGCGCATCCCGGCCGGCGATCCGGAGGCGGAGCACGTCGAGGACGAGGTCCCGGCGAAGATGCGCGCGGCGGCCGACCCGGACAACGAGCGGTGCGAGCTGGTCGGCCGGCTGACGGGCGAGGTGCACCCGACCGCCGAGGAGCACGAGTACCTGCTGATGATCGCGGTCGCCCCGGGCCGGCAGGGCGAGGGCCTGGGGTCGGAGCTGATGCGGCCGGTGCTGGAGCGGTGCGACCGCGAGGGCGTGCCCGCGTACCTGGAGGCGAGCAGCGAGCGCAGCAAGGGGCTCTACGAGCGGCTGGGCTGGGAGTTCACGGGCACGGCGGTGCGGCTGCCGGACGGGCCGCTGATGTGGCCGATGTGGCGCAAGCCGCAGTAATCCGTCGAGTCTCGGTGACTCCTTGCGAAACCACTTCAGCTGAAGTACTTTACGTGGCGTGCCCTGATGGGGGTGCACTGTCGAACGGAAGAGAATCGCTTGCGCAAGCTCACGTACTTCATCGCCACCACCGTCGACGGGTTCATCGGAGCCCCTGACGGAGACGGCGAGTTCTTCTACGGACACCTGGACCGCGAGTTCATCGACCACCTGAAGGCGGAGTACCCCGAGACGATCGCCGCCCAGGGGCGCGTCCAGCTCGGCATCGCCGAGGCCCCGTCGAAGCACTTCGACGCGGTCCTCATGGGCCGCACCACCTACGAGGCGGGCCTCAAGACCGGCGAGACCAGCCCCTACGGGCACCTGCGCGAGCAGTACGTGATCTCGCGCTCGCTCACCACCGCCCCCGCCCCGGACGTCACGCTGATCAGCGGAGACGTCGCCGCCCGCGTGCGGGAGATGAAGGCCGGGGACGGCCTCGGCATCTGGCTGTGCGGCGGGGCCGACCTCGCCACCCAGCTGATCGACGAGATCGACGAGTTCGTCGTCAAGACCTACCCCGTCTTCGCGGGCACCGGCATGCCGATGTCGCGGGCCGGATTCGGCGTCCGCCCGCTGGAGCTGACCGGCGCCACGGTCCTCGGCGGCGGCCAGGTCGTCACCTCGTACGCCGTCAAGCGCTGACGGGCCCGCCCGGCCCTCCCGCCCCGTCCGCCACCCTCCGAAAGCCGCGGAACCGGCCTACCGTGGAGGTATGGCAGGCGAACAGCAGCACCAGCGCGAGAGCGGTACGGTCGCCCCGCACGCCGGACACGACCAGCAGACGTGTCCGGCCTGCGGGCACCCCGTGGAGACGGTGGTCAGACGCCGCAAGTCCCTCGGGATCTTCGTGCCGGAGTGGAGCCCGGGCCCCTGCCGGAACCCGGACTGCGCACGGTTCGAACCGGCGGCCTAGGCCGTCACCTCCGGAAAGGCCCGGAAGGGACGGCCCGGCCCCGGCCGCCTTCGGGTCCGGCCGCCGCGCGGCCGGTCTCCCGTCAGCCCTTCGTGTCCAGGCCCGCCCCGACGAGGCCGTTGGCCCACAGCTGGTTGACGCGCGCGCGCTCGGTGGAGTTCGGGGTGGCGTTCTGGCAGGAGGTGCCCGGCCCGCCGCCCGACATCAGCTCGCTGCACGGGCCCGAGTAGTGGTCCGGCAGGCCGAGCACGTGACCGGTCTCGTGCGCGGTCACGCGGGTGGAGTTGTACTGCTGGTTCTGCCGGTAGTCGAGGAAGATGTAGCCCCGGCCGTGGCCGTCCGTGCTCGCGTACGAGCCGCGCGAGTCGTTGCCCTCGCGGTACGAGAAGTTCCCGCCCGAGGACACCTCCTGCAGTTTGACGTTGGTCACCGAGCTGTTCCAGATCTGCGTGGAACGGGCTATCTGGGTGCGGAAGCTCGGTGCGCTGCGGGTGTTGTAGGTGACCGTCACGGCCGCCAGGCCCGGGTTCGCGGCGCGCTGCTCGGCCACCGAGCGCTGGACCGCCTCGAAGAAGGCGCGGTTCGCGGCCTGGTTCTCCTTGGACTGCTCGTACGCGGCGTACGAGCTCGGGCTGCCGGCGGCGGGCGCGGCGGCGGCGCTCGCGCCCGGGACGACGGCGCCGAGGACGGCGGCGACGCCGAGGCCGAGGGCTGCGGACATGGTGGTCTTGCGGGAGTGGCGCATGTGGGGGACTCCTGCTCATCCGGTGCGGGGGGTGGGTGGGTCGTTCGGACCGGAGTCTGCGGGAGCGGGAGCGGCCGGCGGATGATGTCAGTCCCCGATAACGCCGGCCTATCGGGGAGTTTTCGGCAGGGCAACTCCCTTGAGAATGGCGGGATTCGGGGGGATGCCGGTGGCTGGTGCGGTGAGCTGGGCGCGGCCTACCCTCGGAGTCATGGAGCTTGAGGTCAGGCACCTGCGCGCCCTGTGCGCCATCGCCGACGCCGGCAGCCTGCACAAGGCCGCCCGGCAACTCGGCGTGAGCCAGCCCTCGCTGACGACCCAGCTGCGCCGCATCGAACGCGCCCTGGACGGGGAGCTGTTCCTGCGCGAGCGCACCGGCTGCCGGCCGACCCCCTTCGGGCGCACCGTACTCGGCCGGGCGCGGCCGCTCCTCGACGGGATGGCGGCCCTCGTCGCCGAGGCCCGGGCGCTGTCCCAGGGGCCCCGGCTGCGGATCGGCTCGACGGCCAGCCGCGCCCTGCCGGGCTGGCTGCGCCGGCTGCACCGGCGGATGCCCGACACGGAGACGGACCTGGTGGTGGACGTGTCCGCCAACGCACTGCTGCGGATGACCGCGGCGGGCCAACTCGACGTGGCGTTCGTGCACGAGGTGGAGGGCAGCCCGCTGCGGGTGCCGGCCGGCCTGGAGTTACGGGTGCTGATGGAGCGGGAGCCGCAGTTCGTCTCCATGGCCAGGGACCATCCGGCGGCGGCGCGGTCCGTGGTCGAACTGCGGGACCTCGCCGCCGACCGCTGGACCGTGGACCCCTCGGTGGACGGCGAATGGGACGGCCTGCGCAGGGTCTTCGCGTGCGCCGGGCTCGACCCGCCCCTCCTGCACGCCGACTACCACACCGCCACCTCGCTGATCGTCTCCGGCGAGGCCGTCGCCCCCTGCCAGCCCACCTCCGGGCCGCGCGAGGACATGGCGATCCGGCCGCTCTCGGGCGACCCGCTCGCCGTACGCCTCCTCCTCGCGACCCGGCCGGGGGCGCACGCGGCGGTCTACGAGGAGGTGTACGAGGACCTGCGCGCGGCCTACCGCGAGGCCGCGCTGCGAACCCCGCCGTACCGCGCCTGGCTGCACCGGCACGCGAGCCCGCTGCTGGCGGCGTAGCCCACGAGCGGCTAGGCCGTGGCGCCCGGGGCGAGGGCCGGGGAGGGGGACCGGACCTGGGCGGCGACGACTTCGCGGCGGACTGCCGGGCGCGGGTCGCCTTCGAGGTGCTCGCGGCCCAGGGGCCGGGCCGGGATGCTCGGGGTCGGGAGGTCTGCGGGGCGCCCGCTCAGTGCGGCGTACGGGTGCGGGCGCGGTCGTAGGCCAGGGCGCCCGCGCCGTGTGCGACCAGCAGGGTCCCCGCGGCCAGCCAGCCCGCGCTGCGGCGGCGGGCCGCCCACATCATCAGGGGCGCGCCGGCGGCCAGTTGCGCCCCGCCCAGCAGACGCGCCCGGGGGCCCCGCAGCCACGGTCCGAGGGGGCCGTCCTCGACCACCGCGAGCTCCGCCCGCACCGCGTCGCGCCACCCCGACCACTCCACCCGCTCGGCACCGGGCGCGACCCGGGCCGCTTCCCGCAGCCGGTCGGCCGGTTCCCCGGGGGCCAGGCCGGCCGGCAGCGCCAGGCCCGCCCGCGAGAGCAGCGCGATGAGGCCGAGCAGCCGGGAGCCGCCGTCCGCCGCCTCGTCGGGGCGGGTGAGGTGCTCCAGTTCCTCCAGGTCCAGTACGGGGTCCAGGCCGAGCCGGGCCGCCAGTACCCGCATGGCGCCGGGGTCCTGGTCTCCGTACGGGCGGCCCGCCGCGTCCCACGCGTAGGCCGCGGACCGCCGGAAACCCGAGGCCAGGACGAAACCGGTCCGGCCGTCCTCCCACCACAGGCCCAGCACCGGCCGGTCGGAGCTCAGCGCGACCGCCGAACTCCAGCCCGCCAGGACGTCGGCCACGGACTCCTCGCCGCCCAGCCAGGGCTTGCCCTCGGGTACCAGCGCGCTCCACTCGCCGGCGGGGGCGAGGAGCAGGCGTTCGCGCAGGACGTGCGCGGCGGGGCGGGCGGCGAGCGGCTCGGCGCGGCAGAGCAGCAGTCCGCCCGTCGTGGTCCGGTAGGAGATCGGCATGCCCACACGCTAAGCCAAATCACCTCAAATTGATGATTTTGGATCTTCCTGACGCGCTTGACTTCCTCCAACCGCGATATATCGTGTTAGCCAGAAGACGCGATATGTTGCGTGCGTCGTCGAGCCCCGGTCCGTGCGCGTACGTCGAGGAGGAGCAGCACCATGACAGAGGCAGTGCAGAACACGTGGTCGGTGGCCGGACCGCAGAAGCTCACCTTCGAGGAGCCGGTGACCGAGCTCCGCGTCCGCCTGGTCGGCGGCACCGTGAACGTCGTCGCGGCCGACGAGGGCCCGGCCCGCCTGGAGGTGGCCGAGGTCGACGGCCCGCCCCTGTACGTGGTGCAGGAGGGCGGCACCCTCACCGTTTCCTACGAGGACCTCCCCTGGAACGGTGCCCAGGGGTTCAAGAAGTGGTTCGAGGGCAAGCCCTGGAAGGCCTGGTCCGCCTCCGACTCCGGCCGCAAGGCGTGGGAGCGCAGCGCGACGGTGACCCTGACGGTCCCGGCCGCCGCCCACGTGCAGCTGGCCACCGTCAGCGCCACCGCCTTCGTCTCCGGAGTCGACGGCGGCACCGACATCCAGGGGGTCTCCGGCGACGCCACGCTCGTCGGCCTGGCCGGCCGGGTCAAGGCGCACACCGTCTCCGGCAGCGTCGAGGCCCAGTCCGTCACCGGCGAGCTCGGCTTCCACTCCGTCTCCGGCGGGCTGACGGTCGTCGACGGCGCGGGCGGCAACGTACGGGCCGACTCGGTCAGCGGCGACATGCTCATCGACCTGGCGCTCGACGACCGGACGCAGCCGCACCCCGTCGAGATCTTCCTCAACTCCGTGTCCGGGCAGGTCGCCATCCGTCTCCCGCACCCGGCCGACGCCCGGGTCGAGGCCAACACCGCCACCGGCGGGGTCTCCAACGCCTTCGAGGACCTGCGCGTCTCCGGCCAGATGGGCGCCAAGCGGATCACCGGCACCCTGGGCGCCGGCACCGGCACCCTGCGGGCCACCACCGTCTCCGGTTCCATCGCGCTGCTGCGCCGCCCGGCCGCGGACACCGCGACCGCCCCGGCCGCCCCCCTCGAGCTCGACAAGAAGGTGCTCTGACATGCCGCCCGTCTTCGCCCACGGCCGCCTCCGCCTGTACCTCCTCAAGCTGCTCGACGAGGCCCCGCGCCACGGGTACGAGGTGATCCGGCTGCTGGAGGAGCGCTTCCAGGGGCTGTACGCGCCCTCCGCGGGCACGGTGTACCCGCGCCTGTCCAAGCTGGAGGCCGAGGGCCTGGTCACGCATGCCACCGAAGGCGGGCGCAAGGTGTACTCGATCACCGAGGCGGGCCGAGCCGAACTGGCCGACCGCGGCGGCGAGCTGGCCGACCTGGAACTGGAGATCCGCGACTCCGTCTCCGAACTGGCCGCCGAGATCCGCGCCGACGTGCGCGGCGCCGCGGGCGAACTGCGGCGCGAGCTGCGGGCCGCGGCCAGCGCCTCCGCCACGCAGGTGGAGGACGAGTCCTGGAAGGCGGCCAAGGAGGAGCTCCGCAAGGCCAAGGCCGAATGGAAGGAGCAGGCGCGCCGGGCGAAGGACGAGAGCCGCCGGGCCCGCGAGGAGGCGCAGACCGCCCGCCGCCAGGCCAAGGAGGCCCAGGAGCGGGCCCGCGAGGAGGTCCAGCGCATCGCGAGCCAGCTGCAGGAGCAGTTCGCCAAGTCGGGAGGCGTCCTCGGCAACCTGGCCGGCGCCTGGCTCGGCGGTTCCACGGCCTCGGCCCCGTCGTCCCCCTCGGCCGCCCCGCCGGCTCCGGACGCCGCGGCCCCTTCGGCGGCCTCCGCCGCGGCCCCCGGGGCCGGCGCGGACTGGGCGCGGGAGGTTCCCGCGAGCGGCGATCCGGCCCGTGACCTGGACCGGCTGCTGGACCGCTTCCGCGACGACGTCCGCGACGCGGCCCGCGACCACGGGGTCACCCCGGCCCAGCTCGCCGAAGCCCGCGACCACCTCGCGGCGGCCGCCTCCCGCCTCGCCGCGACCCTGCGGCCCTCCCGCTAGCGGGAGGGCGTACGAGAAGGGCCCCCGTCGGCCCCCACCCCGGAACGGGTGGCGGGCCGGCGGGGGCCTTCGTGTTCGAGGGGCTGCCGTGCGTACGGGTCCCCGTGCCCGCTCCTCAGGCCGCGAGGCGGGCCTCCGCGCTCGCGTAGGTGATCCCGTGGTCCGCGAGGGTCTCGGCGGGGGTCCCGGGGCGGGACAGGAGGGAGAGGAGGAGGTGGAGGGTGGAGATGTGGCGGTCCTTGCGGCCCAGGGCGATGCGCAGCGACTGCTCCAGGACCTTCTTGGCGCCCGGGGTGAAGCGGGTGCGGCCGTGGCGCTCGCGGGCGGCGGGGGCCGAGAGGGCTCCCTCGCCATGGGTCTCCTCCACGCGGGCCACGATCGTGCCGACGTCGATGCCGAGGCCGGCCAGCGCCTCCTCGTCGGCCTTGGACATGCCGCCCCGGCGCCGGGCCGCGGCGAGGTCGGCGGCGATCGCCGCGCGGTCGGCACCCAGCGGGTCCAGGGCGCCCAGCGCGAGCAGGGAGAGGAGCAGGTGCTCCTCGGTGACGGCCCGGGCCCCGGCCCGCTCGGCCTCGGTGACCGCGCCGGTCACGGTGGAGCGGGCGTCCTCGGTGAAGCGTTCGAACATCAGAGCCTCCCGTGCTTCTTGTGTACGGCCTGCCGGCTGACGCCCAGCTCGGCCGCGATGTCCTGCCAGGACCAGCCCTGTGCGCGGGCGCCGCGCACCTGGACGGCCTCCAGCTGTTCGAGCAGCCTGCGCAGGGCCGCCACGGCGCGCAGGCCCACGCGGGGGTCGCGGTCGCCGGCCCGCTCGGCGAGATCGGTAGCTTCCGTCATACACGTCAATGTAGGTTGACAACGGGAGGGTGTCAACCATCGTTGACGCCGACCGCCGGGGGAATCGGCGGCCGACGTCGGGCCGTGCGGCGGCTACATCGTGAGGACGACCTTGCCGAACAGGTCGCCCGACTCCAGCTTCTCGAAGCCCTCGCGAGCCCGGTCCAGCGGCAGCGTCTCGTCGATCACCGGGCGGACGCCGGTCGCCGCGCAGAAGGACAGCAGGTCCTCCAGCTCGTCCTTGGACCCCATCGTCGAGCCGACCACCTTGAGTTCCAGGAAGAAGATCCGGGTCAGCTCGGCGTGCGCCGGCCGGTCCCCGCTCGTGGCGCCCGAGATGACCAGGGTGCCGCCGGGACGCAGGGACTTGACCGAGTGCGACCACGTGGCGGCGCCGACCGTCTCGATGACCGCGTCGACCCGCTGGGGGAGCCGCGCGCCGGGCTCGTAGGCCTCCACGGCGCCCAGCTCGACCGCCCGCTTGCGCTTGGCCTCGTCCCGGCTGGTCGCGAAGACCCGCAGGCCGGCGGCCTTGCCGAGGGCGATGGCGGCGGTGGCCACGCCGCCGCCCGCGCCCTGGACCAGGACGGAGTCGCCGGGGCGCACGCCCGCGTTGGTGAAGAGCATGCGGTAGGCGGTCAGCCATGCGGTGGGCAGGCAGGCGGCCTCTTCGAAGGAGAGCTCGGCGGGCTTGCGCAGGACGTTCCAGGCGGGGACGGTGACCTGCTCGGCGAAGGTCCCCTGGTAGCGCTCCGTCAGGATCGAGCGGGGCTCGTCGGGGCCGACCCCGTGGCCGGTCTGGCCGATGACGGAGTGCAGGACGACCTCGTTGCCGTCCTGGTCGATCCCGGCGGCGTCGCAGCCGAGGATCATGGGGAGCTTCTCCTCGCCGAGGCCGACCCCGCGCAGCGACCACAGGTCGTGGTGGTTGAGGGAGGCGGCCTTGACGTTCACGGTCACCCAGCCGGGGCGGGCCTCGGGGGCCGGGCGCTCGCCCAGCTCAAGGCCGCTCAGCGGCTGGTCACGGTCGATTCGGGCGGCGTAGGCAGCGAACATGGCCGCGAGGCTACCGCTCGGTAGCTCCGCGATCCAGGCCCCCCGCGGCTCCTGCCCCTGGCCCGGCTACTTCGAACGGGGCTTCTCGAAGTGCCAGCCGGCGGCCGCCTTGCGCAGCGCGGCCGCGGCCGCCGCCGAGCTGTCGACCCGCCAGTCGGTCTGGTACTTGCTGCCCGGCCACTGCTTGCGCAGGTCGTACCAGACCAGGCCGATCAGGCCCTCGGTCCGCTCGGCCCCGGCGAACAGGTCGGCGATCTGGGCCGGCTTGCGCGGGTCCTCCGCCACCCCGGTCTCGCTGATCAGCAGCGGCTTGCGGGTGAAGGTGCGCAGCTCGCGGGCGGCCGGGGTGAACAGGGAGGCGAAGTCCTTGCCGTCCTCCGGACCGAAATAGCCGACCAGGCCGATCCAGTCGGTATAGGCGTCGCCCGGGTAGTACGCCTTGGGGGGCACCGAATCGTGCTGGTCGGAGACGTGCGGGGACCAGGCCCAGACCACGTTCGGCACTTCCTGCGTGCGGAACAGGTCGTGGACGTGCCGCCAGGCCTTGACGTAGTCCTCGGCGGAGGCCTGGCCGGGGCCCCAGCGGTTCCAGCGGCTGTTCATCTCCGGGGCGAAGGCCAGCACCACCGGCCCCCGGTACGCGGCGACCTGGTCGGCGAAGGCCGAGAGGTACGCGTCCTGCGATCCGGAGGCGATGTCCGCGAGCTTGGTCTCGCCGGGCACCCAGGAGACCAGGGGCAGCTGGCCGTTGGCCCAGAGCGCGGTGTTCCCGGCGGTGTCGAACGGGGAGCCCCAGAGCAGGTAGTACTCCCGCAGGTCCGGCCGCTTGCCGGCCTTGGCGGCGAACTCGGTGACGGGCGCGAGGTCGCCCGGGGCGCCCTCGGAGGCCACCCCGAGCAGCCGTCCGGCCGGGGTCCGCAGCGGGGTCGCGTCGAAGTCGGCGGGGCCCGTCGCCCCGGACTCCTCGGGCTCCGGATCGGACTTGCCGGTGGCCTTGGGCCGGCCCACGCCCTTGGGCACCGCATCCGGTGACAGCGGCTCGCTGGAGCAGCCGGTGAGGAGCAGTAGCAACGCGAGCAGCGGGAGGACGAGTCTGCGCACGGGTCCGCACTCTCTGACGGGGGAGATGATCACGGCATCCTACGATCAGCCGTTGCGCAACCGTCCTGAGGGTGTACGTAATTTCGATCTGATTACGAGCCGGGTGCAGATCATCCCAGGTCGGACAGTGATGCGGAGTCAGATTTCCATATTGCACTACCGTTCAGCCTCGCAGGGCTTCTCCGTCGTAGCACGAACGACACCTGCCCTCATCGGAAAAGGGGCTCAATGCCTCCCAGCACGTCTTTCAGTGAAGACTCCCCCGTCGAGTCGGCACCGGTCTTCGTCGACCGGACCGGTACCCGTGGCCGACGCATGCGCGGAATCGGCTGGCTCGTGGGCGCAGGCGGTCTGCTGTTCACGATCGCCCTCGGTACGACCGTGTTCGGTGCCCAGTCCCGGGCACCCGAGCTGGAGCTCCCGGCCGAACCGCCGGTCGGCGTACCCATGGTGGCCGGCAACGCCTCGCCCTCGGTGACCCCGAGCCCGAGCGCCAGCCCCAGCCCCAGCGGCAGCCCGAGCACGCTGCCCAGTGCGTCCAGGAGCGGCACGGCAAAACCGGGCAGCGGCTCCGCCAAGCCCTCCACCAGCAAGGGCACCACCACCGGGCAACCGGGTCATACCGGCTCCGCCCAGCCCATGGGGGCGAGCACCGCTAAGCCCTCCACCGCCCGCTGATCCTCCGGAAACCCATATGTCGCGCCACCAACGCCCCTGGCAGTCCGTCCTGCGCCCGCGCAGGCTCGCCGCGCCGCCGCTCCGCTTCTTCCTGCCCGTGACCCTGCTGGTCTGTCTGCTCGGTCTGATGGTGCTGCGGGGCATGGCCACCAACGAGGTGTTCCGCGACACCCGTACCACCGAGTCCCAGGACGCCACCACCGTCCCGGAGGGTGTGCTGGAGGGCGGCCCGATCGTGGACGCCCGGGACGAGCACAACGACGACCCGGTCAGCTACTCCGTCCCGGACCGCACCATCGTGCTCAGCTTCGACGACGGCCCGGATCCCGAGTGGACCCCGAAGCTGCTCGACACGCTGAAGGCCCGTGGCGTCCACGCCAGCTTCTTCATCACCGGGGCGATGGCGGCGCACCACCCCGACCTGGTCCGGCGGATGGTCGCCGAGGGCCACGAGATCGGCCTGCACACCTTCACCCACCCCGACCTGAGCCTGCAGACCCAGGGCCGGCTGACCTTCGAGCTGGGCCAGACCCAGCTGGCGCTGGCCGGGGTCACCGGGATGCACAGCACCCTGTTCCGCCCGCCGTACTCCTCCAAGGCCAGCGCGGTGGACGACTGGACCTGGCCGGTGGTCAAGGAGGTCGGTGCCCGCGGGTACCTGACCACCTTCATCGACACCGACACCGAGGACTGGAAGCGCCCGGGCGTCGACGCGATCGTGGAGAACGCGCTGCCCAAGGAGCCCGGCAAGGGCGCGGTGGTGCTGATGCACGACGCCGGTGGCGACCGCTCGCAGACCGTCGAGGCGGTCGGCCGGCTGATCGACGTGCTGGAGAAGAAGAACTACCGGTTCGCCACCTTCGGGGAGGCCCTGGGCAGTTCGGACACCATGGTGCCGGTCACCGGCTTCCAGCTCTGGACCGGCAAGGCGTACATCTGGGCCACCCAGTTCTCGATCGTGCTGCTGCCCTGGCTGATCGGCCTGCTCGCGGTGGTCGGGATGCTGGTGCTCGCCCGGTTCGCGCTGATGCTCGTACTGGCGACCGTGCACGTGCGCCGGACCAGACGGCCGGGATTCACCTGGGGCCCGCCGGTCACCGAGACCGTCACCGTCCTGGTGCCCGCCTACAACGAGAGCGAGTGCATAGCCAACACGCTGCACTCGCTCGCGGCCAGCGAGCACCCGATCGAGGTGATCGTGGTGGACGACGGCTCCAGCGACGACACCTCGCAGATCGTCCAGGACCTGGCGCTGCCCGGCGTCCGGCTGATCCGGCAGCCCAACAGCGGCAAGCCGCAGGCCCTCAACACCGGTCTGGCGCACGCCTCGCACGACCTGATCGTGATGATGGACGGCGACACCGTCTTCGAGCCCTCCACCGTCCGCGAGCTGATCCAGCCCTTCGCCGACCCGACCGTCGGCGCGGTCGCCGGCAACGCCAAGGTCGGCAACCGGGACACCGTGATCGGCGCCTGGCAGCACATCGAGTACGTGATGGGCTTCAACCTGGACCGCCGGATGTACGACGTACTGAACATCATGCCGACCATCCCCGGCGCCGTCGGCGGCTTCCGCCGCTCCGCGCTGGAACGGGTCGGCGGGATGAGCGACGACACCCTGGCCGAGGACACCGACGTCACCATGGCGCTGCTGCGCGACGGCTGGCGGGTCGTCTACGCCGAGAAGGCCCGGGCCTGGACCGAGGCGCCGGCCAGCATGGACCAGCTCTGGTCGCAGCGCTACCGCTGGAGCTACGGCACCATGCAGGCGATGTGGAAGCACCGCCACGCCCTGCTGGAGCGCGGCCCCGCGGGCCGCTTCGGCCGGATCGGCCTGCCCGTGGTGACCCTGTTCGGCGTGCTGACCCCGCTGCTCGCCCCGGTGATCGACCTGTTCCTGCTGTACGGCGTGCTGTTCGTGGACGCGCCGCGCACCCTGATGGGCTGGGCCGCCGTGCTCGGCGTGCAGGGCCTCTGCGCCTGGTACGCCTTCCGGCTGGACCGGGAGAAGATCTGGCACCTCATCACCCTGCCGATCCAGCAGGTGGTGTACCGGCAGCTGATGTACATGGTCCTGCTCCAGTCCTCGATCACCGCTCTCACCGGCGGGCGCCTGCGCTGGCAGAAGCTGCGGCGCACCGGTGAGGTCCAGGCCCCGGTTATGGAGCTCTGAGCCATGTCCTCGCACAACTTCTCCGAGACCGTCCAGCTGCGCATCCCGCCGCCGCGGTACCCCGCTGAGCAGCCCGACCGGCCCGACGAGATCGTCGAGCCCGCCCCGCCGGCCCGCCGGCCGGGCGGCGGCCGGGACCGCTACTTCGACTTCCTCCGGGCCCTGGCGCTCGGCCGCGTGGTGCTCTACCACAACTTCAACTGGGCCTGGCTGCCGCTGGTCTTCCCCTCCATGGGCGTGATGTTCGCGCTGGCCGGGGCGCTGATGGTGCGCTCGCTGAAGAAGCCCGCCTGGACGGTGATCCGGGGCCGCCTGCGCCGGCTGCTGCCGCCGCTGTGGCTGTTCGGCGTGATCGTCATGAGCCTGTGGCTGCTGGACGGCTGGGGACCGAACGCCGAGGGCCACCCCGGCTGGTGGTGGGGCAAGCTGGTGTTCTGGGTGCTCCCGCTCAGCACCCCGCCGTTCCCGTCCGGCGACATGCCCGGCTTCGGCGGCCTGATCGAGCACAGCTGGGCCGAGCAGGTCGGGGTGCCGCTCTGGTACCTGCGCGCCTACCTCTGGTACGTGCTGTTCTCGCCGCTGCTGCTGCGCGCCCTGCGCCGCATCCCGGTGGTCACCGTGCTCGCCCCGCTGACCCTGGCGCTGTTCTCGGGCTTCCTGCCGCAGGAGGGCCGCATCTGGGAGACCGTGACGGAGTTCCTGGTCTTCGGTTCCTGCTGGGTGCTCGGCATGGCGCACCAGGAGGGGCTGCTGCGCAAGCTGCCGCAGTACGTGGCCCCCTCGGTGGCACCGCTGGTGATGGTGGCCGGGTACTGGTGGTACACCAGCCGCCCGGTGCTCGACCCGACCGAGGTCGGCGACCTCGAGAACGTCCCGATCGCCCAGGCGATCTGGTCGTTCGGCTTCGTGCTGCTGCTGCTCCACCTCAGCCCGACCTGGGAGCAGTGGCCGGCGAGGCTGGAACGCTGGAACGGGCTGATCAGCCTGCTCAACGCCCGCGCGGTGAGCGTCTACCTGTGGCACACCCTGGCGCTGGAGCTCTCGGTCCCGATCGTCGACCTGGGCTGGCGCAGCGATTTCCTGTCCGAGCACATCGGCTGGATGCTGCGCAGCATGTACCCGCAGCTCCTGGTCGGGGTGCCGCTGATCGGGCTGTTCGTGCTCTGCTTCGGCTGGGTGGAGGACCTGGCGGCGAAACGCCCGCCCCGGCTCTTCCCCTGGCCGCGCCGCAACCGGGGCCGGCGGCGCGCCTCGGCCTGAGTGCGCGCCGCGCCGGCCGGCCGGCGCACGAAAAAGCAGGGCCCGCCCGGATCGCTCCGGGCGGGCCCTGCTTCGTACCGGTCGGCTCGCCCGTCAGACGAGACGGGCCACGCCGTCCGCCTTGGCGGCGGCGGCGACGGCCGCGGTGACGGCCTGCGCCACGCGCTCGTCGAACGGCGAGGGGATCACGTAGGCGGCGGTGAGCTCGTCGTCCGCGACGACACCGGCGATGGCGTCGGCGGCGGCGATCTTCATGTTCTCCGTGATCCGGGAGGCCCGGACCTTGAAGGCACCCGCGAAGATGCCCGGGAACGCCAGCACGTTGTTGATCTGGTTCGGGAAGTCCGAGCGGCCCGTGGCCACGACCGCCGCGTACTTGTGCGCGACGTCGGGGTGGACCTCCGGGTTCGGGTTGGCCATGGCGAAGACGAAGCAGTCCTTCGCCATCGTCGCCACCGCGGACTCGGGGACCGTACCGCCGGAGACGCCGATGAAGACGTCCGCGCCCACGAGGGCGTCCTCCAGGGAGCCGGCCTGGCCCGTCTTGTTCGTCAGGCCCGCGATCTCCGCCTTGACGTCCGTCAGGTCGGAGCGGTCGGCGGACACGACGCCCTTGCGGTCGGTGACGCACACGTCGCCGATGCCCGCGTCGACCAGGATCTTGGCGATGGCGATGCCCGCCGCGCCCGCGCCCGAGATGACCGCGCGCAGGTCGCCGAGGGTGCGACCGGTGAGCTTCGCGGCGTTGCGCATGGCGGCCAGCGTCACGATGGCCGTGCCGTGCTGGTCGTCGTGGAAGATCGGGATGTCCAGGGCTTCCTGGAGCCGGCGCTCGATCTCGAAGCAGCGGGGCGCGGAGATGTCCTCCAGGTTGACCCCACCGAAGGACGGCGCGAGGCGGATCACGGTCTCGATGATCTCGTCCGTGTCCTTGGTGGCGAGCGCGATCGGAACCGCGTCCACACCACCGAACTGCTTGAAGAGAATGGCCTTGCCCTCCATCACGGGGAGGGAGGCTTCCGGCCCGATGTCACCGAGTCCGAGTACGGCCGTACCGTCGGTGACGACGGCGACCACGTTGGACTTCCAGGTGTACTCGTTCACGAGCTCGGGCTGCTCGGCAATGGCGCTGCAGACCTTCGCAACGCCGGGCGTGTACGCGAGGGACAAGTCATCCTTGTCGTTGACCGGCACGGTGGCCACGATGGCCATCTTGCCGCCCCGGTGCAGCGCGAACACCGCATCGGGGTTGTTGTCCGTCACGCTGTCGCTGCGAGGATTGACGATCTCCGCTGCCACTGTCTTGACCCCTTAAGTCTTTGAATCGTTGAGGGTGACCACTCCTGGTTAAGGGGTGGGCGGGCACCGCGTCCGTACTCCGCATCGACGGTTGGCCCGTCTCCGCGAAGGGGAGGTTCGTACGCGCGGGCGCGCCGCACGCGCGCCCTGAGCCCCGGATGAGGGGTGTAAGGATCTGTTCTACCCGAAGAACACTCACCCAGACGAGTCGATTCCCCCTCGACCATAGGTCGCTTGCCCCGGTTTTGGCGAAACGTCCAAACCTTCGCGTCCGATAGGCGAGACGGACCGTAAAAACTGCGGTCGAAACGCCTGGTCGCAGCGGTAAATCCGGCCCCGAGGGCCCTTCCCCGGAGGGCTGTTGGGTGCCGGGGGGTGTCCGTTATCCGATTTTGACCTGACGGGCACCCTGAATGTCTCAGTCCGAATGGCAAGATGCCGTAATCACACAAGGTCGCGACACTCGATGGTGCGTGCCCGACCGCTCTCGGATGCGTTTTTCCCCACTGCCGGAGGAATCAGCTCATGACCGCAAGCACCACCCGCCGTACGACTGCCGCTCGGTCCCGGATCGCCGCGGTCGGCGCGATCGCGGTCGCCGGCGCCCTGATCCTCACCGGTTGTGGTGACCAGACGGACAAGGGTTCCACGGCGACGCCGTCCGGCAAGGAGAACAGCGCTCCGCTGTTCTCCAAGCTGCCGAAGAAGATCCAGGACGCGGGCGTCATCAAGGTCGGCACGGACGCCACCTACGCGCCGATGGAGTTCACCGAGGGCGGCAAGATCGTCGGTGTCGACCCCGGCATCGCGGAGGCGCTCGGCAAGCAGCTCGGTGTCACGTTCAAGTTCGAGTCCGGCACCTTCGACACGCTGATCGGCAGCATGCAGACGGGCCGCAGCGACGTGGTCATGTCCTCGCTCACCGACACGAAGGCCCGCCAGGAGGGCCTCGACGACAAGGGCGCCAAGACCGGTGCCGGCGTCGACTTCGTCGACTACTTCACCGCCTCGACCGGCATCCTGGTCAAGAAGGGCAACCCGGACGGGATCAAGACCCTCGACGACCTCTGCGGCAAGAAGCTCGCCGTCCAGCGCGGCACGACGTACGAGCAGTCCGCCAAGGACCAGTCGGAGAAGTGCAAGACGGCCGGCAAGGGCGAGATCTCCATCGAGTCCTTCCCGACCGACGCCGAGGCCCAGACCCGCGTGAAGGCCGGCGGCGCCGTCGCCGACCTGAACGACTCCCCGGTCGCCGCGTACATCGCGCAGACCGCCGGTGGCGGCAAGGACTTCGAGGCCATCGCCAACCCGACCGACGCCGGCCTCTTCGGCATCGCCGTGGACAAGAAGAACACCGAGCTGCGCGACGCGCTCAAGGCCGCCCTCGACGCGATCATCAAGGACGGCTCGTACAAGACCGCCCTCGAGAAGTGGAACGCGGGCTCCGGCGCCGTTACCGAGGCCAAGATCAACGCAGGCTCGTAACCTCCGCGCACCACGCAGCACACTGAAGGGCAGTCACTGTGACTGACAAGCTCGACAAGGTCCCGGGCCCGGCGGCAACCCCGCCGGCCGGGGCCGTCCCCCCCGAGGCGATCCGCGCCATCCCGGTCCGCCATTACGGCCGCTGGGTCAGCGCCGTGGTCGTCATCGGTCTGGTCGTGGCGCTCGCCGTCGCCTTCTCGCAGGGCAACGTCCGCTGGGCGACCGTGCCGGAGAAGCTGTTCGACGGAACGATCATCCGCGGTCTGTTCAACACGATCTGGATCAGCGTCGCCTCGATGGTCCTGGGCCTCGTGCTCGGTGTCCTCTTCGCCGTGATGCGGCTCTCGAAGAACCCGGTGACCAGCACCATCGCCTGGTTCTACATCTGGTTCTTCCGCGGCACCCCGGTGTACGTGCAGCTCCTCATCTGGTTCAACCTCGCCCTGATCTTCCCGGTCCTGAACCTCGGGTTCTACAAGGACGAGATGACCCAGGTCATGACGCCGTTCCTGGCCGCCCTGCTGGGCCTCGGCCTGAACGAGGGCGCGTACATGGCGGAGATCGTCCGGGCCGGCATCCAGTCGGTCGACGAGGGCCAGACCGAGGCCTCGCACGCGCTCGGCATGACCCAGGCGCAGACCATGCGCCGCGTCGTACTGCCCCAGGCCATGCGGGTGATCGTGCCGCCCACGGGCAACGAGTTCATCAACATGCTCAAGACCTCGTCGCTCGTGGTCGCCGTGCAGTACTACGACCTGCTGCGCGCGGCCCAGGACATCGCCTCCACCTCCTTCGCGGTGATGGAGATGTTCTTCGTCGCGTCGATCTGGTACCTCGCGCTGACCAGCGTGTTCAGCGTCGGCCAGTACTACCTGGAGCGCCGCTACTCGCGCGGCTCGCTGCGGTCCCTGCCGCCCACCCCGCTGCAGAAGATCAAGGCGAACCTCTCCCGCTTCTCGACCCGCAAGGCGGTGGCCTGATGAACGCGCAGCCGATGGTCAAGGCTGAGGGCGTCCACAAGTCCTACGGCGCCGCCCACATCCTCAAGGGGATCGACCTCGAGGTCGCCCCGCGTGAGGTCTTCTGCCTGGTCGGCCCGTCCGGCTCCGGCAAGTCGACGTTCCTGCGGTGCATCAACCACCTGGAGCAGATCAACGCCGGACGGCTCTCCGTCGACGGGCAGCTGGTGGGCTACCGCCAGAAGGGCGACAAGCTCTACGAGCTCAAGGACAGCGAGGTCGCGGCGCAGCGCAGGGACATCGGCATGGTGTTCCAGCGCTTCAACCTCTTCCCGCACATGACGGCCATGGAAAACGTCATGGAAGCCCCGATCATGGTCAAGGGCGAGAGCAAGTCGGTCGCGCGGGCGCGCGCCCTCAAGCTGCTCGACCGGGTCGGCCTCGGGGACAAGGGCGGGAACTACCCCACCCAGCTCTCCGGCGGCCAGCAGCAGCGCGTGGCCATCGCCCGCGCGCTGGCCATGGAGCCGAAGCTGATGCTCTTCGACGAGCCCACCTCGGCGCTCGACCCGGAGCTCGTCGGTGACGTCCTCGACGTCATGCGGGACCTGGCCGAGTCGGGCATGACCATGATCGTGGTGACCCACGAGATGGGCTTCGCCCGCGAGGTCGGCGACAACCTCGTCTTCATGGACGGCGGCGTCGTGGTCGAGTCCGGCCACCCGCGCGATGTCCTGGGCAACCCGCAGCACGACCGGACGAAGGCGTTCCTGTCCAAGGTGCTGTAACC
>NZ_JBSGXB010000050.1:0-32954 GCF_053609185.1 Streptomyces sp. NPDC054956
GAGCGCACGGCAAGGACCTGCCGGAGCCGCTGCGTTCGATGCTGATCGGGCACATCCAGGCAGACGGCACCGACCCCATGAGGTTCCGGATGCGCGACGGCTACTACGGTGCCGAGCAATCTGCCTGACAGGACGCTGCCGGCTCCCGGGCGGGTCTCCACCAACACCGCCGTCGGCATCGCCTCCGTCTCCGGCTGCAGCACCGGGCAGGGCACCGGCATGCGCGTACGAGGCCGACACGGACAGCCCGAACGGACACCGATCAACCTGGACGGTGGCCTCAGCCGGCCCGCCTCAGCAAGCGCCAGCTCCGGTCCGGGCGTGCACGGCCGCTCCTCCCCTGCAGTCATGAACCTGGTAGCCGTAAACGTCTGGCAACCAGTCCGAGCAAGGCGAGGGGAGTACCACGCGGTTCAAGGCCGAGGAAAGCCCCACTCCCTGGATGCTGGGAGGGCCTGGGAGTCATCCGGTCAGCCTTCACGCGGAGCGGATGACGCCTCGGTGATGGACAGTGGTTTCGACTGGGAAACCCGATCGGAAAGAGGTATGGGCAAAATGACCGACGCGCCGCAGGTATCGGAGAAGCCGTCCGTCTTCCATCGGATCAAGCCTGTTCTTCACGGACCGGAAGAACCGGTGAGGCAGGAAATCATCTACCTTCCGGCCAACCTTTCTGATCTGCTGGGACTCTTTCCGAGCAGCTCAGGCCAGGACCAGCAAGTCGAAATCAGAACAGTGACCTTGACGCCCGTCGAGCTCGTACTCGCCGACGGCAGCGAAAAACCAGTGGCGACAATCAAAGACCTCAAGGTGACTGCCATGAGACAGGTCCTGGGAGAGAGCAACAGCAGGGTCGTCACCATTAACGTGACTTATCGGATCACGTCACACGGCTGGCGAACCCCTGGGACTTTCCCAGGCGAGACTCTATCGCCAATTTACATGGCCCTGTACTTCAAAGACCGAGCAGGCGGCATGGTGTGGGGGCATAATTTCTCGTTCAACCTTGAGTGCCGAATGAACAATACATTCCGCACCTACACGCACCACGAGCGCTACAATCTCGAATGGCTAAACCATTGGAAGACGACGAATAGGGAGGTTTGGGGGCTGGCCACGGTCGAATGCTAGGCCAACGCCTTCTCTCGAGCTCGGGACGCCTAGGGCCCGTCTATTTGACTTCACGTTGATCGGGCCACGTGCGAGGGTGGTGGCCATGCCGCAGCTTGGTCACCGCCTCCAGTCCTTCAGATTCACGTTGGGGCTTGCCTCGACGAGATTCGCGGCATGCCTGGAAACAGGTGGCCCAGCTCTGGAGCACGCTCTGGCGGAAAGCGCGACACTCTGCGGCAGTGCCACAACTTCCGCCAGCGGACCGGGCCCCCTACGTGATCCGGGCGCCGTCGACGAGGCGTGACCGAACTCGGGAGCCCGTCCTCTTCCTGGCCCGGGCCAGGAAGAGGGTCCGTATCGTAGACGCGAATGTTGATCGCATGTTCGGGGGTTGGGTGCGCGTCACGGATCACGCTCGGTGGGATCGGGGCTTCCCGGTGAAGTACCTCCTGGTCTGGGAGGACGAAGACGGTGTGGAACAGCTCTGGGGGAGGTGCGCGGGCGTCGAAGGGTTGTTCGTCGACCCGGTCCCGCTCCTGCGGGAGGTCCTCACCCTCCGCGGATGCAGCCCCGACGGCCTCCTGAGCGAGGTCCTGACCGAGCCCGACATCTCGTTCCGGAGCCTGGGCGACGTATGCGTCGAGGTCTGGGACGACGAGAAGTCCGTGCAGTGGTGGACTCTCGTCGATGCGGTCCTGGTGGCCCATCAGCCCCACCCCGGCGACCCGACGCGGTACGACATCGTGCTCGGCGCCGGCGTCACGAACGAGGAGAGCTTCTTCGAACTGCCTGCAACACCACGCTTCGAGCTTTTCGCGGGACCGACGGTCGCTGCTGCAGGCCAGTGCTCCGCTGTGGACGGCCTGTTCAAGCCGCGAGCGGACCCGGCCCCCGTACCGATGGAGCTGATCGGCTGCGAGGCTACGGAACCCCTGCTCGTAGGGACTCAGCGACCACGCCGGTGGACACGGAGCTGGGCCGATCTCCTGGTGCTGGATCGCCATGGCGCCGTGATGGCCTCGCGCAGCGTGGGCCTGGCCATCACCGGAGCGCGCCCGTCTGTGCTCGGCGCTGGGCTGGAAGACATAACCCTCACCGATGGCGGCGCCGATCGGCCATTTCCGACGGCCCGCCCGATCTGGGAGGAGTGGTATCAGGGCCCGCCGGCAGCCCCCAACATGTGGGCGCCGTACGACTCACAGGGCAGGGAGGCTTGGATCGACCTCACCACCCGGGCCTGGCGGGTGCCCGTGCCCCGACCGGACCTCTCCGGCGGCGAGTACCACCTCGACGGCCGCTTCGTCACGGACGTCCCCGGGCTGCACTGCGCGATCGCCGAGGCCCTGCTCGGGCCCGGCCGCTACTACGGGCGGGAGTGGAACGCCTTCAAGGACTGCCTGGGCGGTGGATTCGGAGTGGCCCCTCCTTTGACCTTGACCTGGCACGACTCCGAGGTCGCACGCCGCGCGCTGGCGGACGTTGTGGAGGATCCAGAGGGCCGGCTCTCCTACTTCGAGGAGATCGTGCAACTCCTCGAACGGCGCGGCGTCACGGTCGTACTCCGGTAGCCGCAGGCACCCGAGTGACTCGGGGACGGGGCGCCTGGCCCGGAGCGGTGGGGGCGACCTCCCCCTCCACCCCTGGACAGCCCCACTGGCCGAACCACCGCCGAGCCGGGCTTTGACCAGCTCGAAGCATGTCCGAGCCGGAGCACAGCTGCGGCGGCTCCTCTGCGTCATCCGGCCAGGACTTCAGCGAGCGTCTTCCGGTACCTACCTGTAAGCGGTTGGTGCAGTGTCTGTGCCCGTGCGCGGACCAGCGCCTGGCTGTAGCTCGGCGGGAGCCTGTCGAACACTCCCGTGGCCATCTCCACTGCCGCACCCTGATCACCATCGGCTCGCAGGCACGCAGCGGTGTCCATCGCGATCAGCGCCCGCGTCATGACCGATGGGGGATCGGTGAGGTTGAGCGCGTTGTCCTGTGCCGCGTAGGCGGAACCGGTACCCCCCCCGTTACCGTCTTCGTGGCTCCGCAAAGGGGCCTCCGGCCTTCGGGTCCGGCATGACTTCCCCCCCTTGTTGTTGATGATCCGGGGGGGGGTGGTGTCACCGGGCGCGGAGGCATCGACGGACCGCTGATGAGGGGCTTCAGCACCGGCTTCACCCGAGCCGGAAGAGCTCTCCGTAACGTGGGTGTGGCAGCTCGGTGCCGAGGCAAGGCCGGACGAAAGCGTGAGCGGAGGGGCTCGCACGTGATCGACACGAGTGACATCGATGTCTTCCTCGGCCTGGACGTCGGCAAGGGCGAACACCACGCCACCGCCGTCACCCCGGCCGGAAAGAAGGCCTTCGACAAGCGGTTACCCAACACCGAACCCAAGCTCCGCGAGCTGTTCGCCAAACTCCAGGCCAAGCACGGAACGGTGCTGGTCGTGGTCGACCAGCCCGCCTCAATCGGGGCCCTGCCGCTGGCGGTCGCGCGGGACATGGGCTGCCCGGTCGCCTACCTGCCCGGCCTGACGATGCGGCGAATCGCCGACCTCTACCCCGGCGAGGCGAAGACGGACGCGAAGGACGCGTTCATCATCGCGGACGCGGCCCGCGCGATGCCCCACACGCTGCGGGCGATCGACGGCGAGGACGAGACGATCGCCGAGCTGGAGATGATCGTCGGGTTCGACGACGACCTGGCCGGCGAGGCCACCAGGGTCGCGAACCGTCTCCACGGCCTGCTGACCCAGATCCACCCGTCGCTGGAACGGGTCCTGGGACCGCGATTGCAGCACCCGGCCGTCCTCACGTTGCTGGAACGGTTCGGTTCACCGGCCCAGATCCGCAAGGCCGGCCGGCGACGGCTGATGATGCTGCTGCGGCCGAAGGCGCCGAGGATGGCCGAGCGGCTGGTCGAGGAGATCTTCGCCGCTCTGGACGAGCAGACCGTCACCGTTCCGGGGACCGAGGCGGCCACGCTGATCGTCCCGAGCCTGGCCGGGTCCCTGGCCGCCGTCCTTGACCAGCGGAAACTGCTGGCCGCACGGATCGAAGAACTACTGGAGGCCCACCCTCTTTCGAAGGTCCTGACGTCCATGCCCGGCATCGGCGTCAGGACCGGAGCCCGCATCCTGATCGAGGTCGGCGACGGCAGCACCTTCCCGACCGCCGGCCACCTCGCCGCCTACGCCGGCCTCGCACCCGCGACCCGCAGTTCCGGGTCCTCGATCCGCGGCGAACAGCCCTCCCGAAGAGGGAACAAGCAGGTCAAGAGGGCCTTCTTCCTCTCCGCGTTCGCGGCCTTGAGCGACCCGGCATCGCGGGCCTATTACGACAAGAAGATCGCCCAGGGGAAGCACCACACTCAGGCACTGCTCTGCCTCGCCAGACGACGAGCCGACGTCCTCTTCGCGATGCTCCGCGACGGCACCTTCTACGAACCGCAACCCGTTAGGGCCGTCGCTCCGCACGCTTAGACCATGGTCAGGAGGTGATGGGGTCCCAGTAGTTTCCGCAGAAAAAACAACGGAGTGGCCCCTGACCTGGCCCGTTGCGGTGAGCGGGTTGGCTCGTTGAGCTGAACGAGTGTCGGTGGTGTGGGGAGGGGGCGGATGGCCGCGAAGGTGTTTTCCGATGAGGAGCTGGCGGGCCTGCGGTCCTTTCCGGCGATCGGCAAGGACGAGTTGATCCGCTACTTCACTCTGGCCCCGGCCGACGAGGTGTTCCTGCGGAAGTTCCTGCGTCCTCAGACGGTCCTGGGTGCGGCGGTGCAGTTGTGCACGCTGCCGTGGCTGGGGTTCGTGCCGGACGAGGTGACGACGGCTCCGCCGGCGGCGGTGGGGCGGCTGGCCCGGCAGTTCGGGTTACCGGTCGAGGTGCTGCGCGGCTACGGGACGTCCCGGGAGCAGACCCGCACGGATCATCTGCGGCAGGTGGCGAAGTATCTGGGATGGCGGCCGGCGAAGGCCCTGGAGCTCAAGGAGCTGGACGAGTTCCTGCTGGCCCGTGCGATGGAGCACGACTCGCCGAGTCTGCTGTTCCGGCTGGGGTGTGAGTATCTTCGTTCGGCGAAGGTGATCCGGCCGGGTGTGGTCACGCTGCTGGAGAAGGTCGCCGCCGCACGTACGGAGGCCGAGCGGGAGACTCACGCACGGGTGGCCCACCTCCTGACTACCGAGCGGGCCCGCGGTTTGGACGGGCTGCTGGTCTTCGATACGAAACTGCGGTCCTCGCGGCTGAACTGGTTGGTGACGGGGCCGGTGCAGGCGTCGCCGACGAGCGTGGGCGGCGAGGTCGAGAAGCTCAAATTCCTGCGCGGCCTGGACGCAGACACCCTCGACATGTCGGGGCTCCCCGCCGAACGGCGCCGCTTCCTCGCCCAGATCGGGCGCCGCCTGACCTCGCAGGCCCTGGTGCGGCGCGAGCCGAACCGGCGCCACCCGATCCTGTTGACCTTGCTCGCACAGTCCTCGGTCGACGTCCTCGACTCGGTCGTCCAGCTCTTCGACCAGACCCTTTCGGGCTCGGAGTCGCGGGCGAGGATCAAGCTGCGCGACGAGCTCGCCGAGCGGGCCAAGCTGTCGGAGGATCGGCTCGCCCTGCTGGAGGTGATCCTGCCCGTGCTGGCCGATGCGGGTATCCCGGACGAGGCGGTCGGGACGCTGCTGCGCGGGAAGATCGGCATGTCCCGGCTGCGGGCCGCGCACGCCGGGGCCACCGTGCGGCTGCCGCGCGACCATGGGCATCTACGGCTGCTGGAAGGCTCTTACACCTACATCCGGCAGTTCGCGCCGAAGGTGCTGGAAGGGGTGTGGTTCGCCGGCGGCACCGAGGCGAAGCCGCTCATCGAGGCACTTGGGATCCTGCGGGAGCTGAACGCCACCGGGGCCCGCAACGTCCCTGACGGCGCCCCGACGCTGTTCGTGCCGACCCGGTGGCAGGGCTACCTCGATGAGGCGGCGGCGAAGGGCGATGCGACCGCGTACCGGCACTACTGGGAGCTGTGCACGCTGCTCGCGCTGCGCGACGGCCTGCGGTCGGGGGACGTGTACGTGCCGGGCTCGCGCCGGTACGACAACCCGGCCGCCTACCTGTTCAAGCCCGCCCAGTGGGAGAGCCACCGGGCCGAGTTCTGCCGCCTGGTCGGCAAGAGCCCCGACTTCTCCGAGGCGCTGCCACAGGTGATGGACGAACTCGACGAGGCATTGGGCGACCTGGAGGAGGTCCTGGGGCGCGGCGACGGGCCGGTCCGCCTCAACGAGGATGGCGAGCTGGTCATCTCGCCGCTGACGGCGGAGGACATCCCCAGCGAGGCCGAGGAGCTCCACGCGGAGCTGGAGCGGATGCTGCCGAACGTGCCGATCGCCTCGCTGCTGGTGGAGATGGACCGGCACACCGGGTTCCTGGACTGCTTTGTCCACGCCGGCGGCAAGCACGCCCGTTCCCCGCAGCTCAAGAGGAACCTGATCGCCTGCCTGATCGGGCTCTCCACGAATCTCGGTCTGCACGGCATGGCCGCGTCCTGCGGCATCCTCTACGACGTGCTGGCGTGGACCGCGGAGTGGTACATCCGCGAGGAGACTTTGCGCGAGGCGAACATCGTCCTGGTCAACTACCACCACAAGCTGCCCATGACCTCCGCGTTCGGCTCCGGCACCCTGTCATCCTCGGACGGGCAGCGGTTCCCCACCCGGGGCAAGTCGATCACCGCCCGGCACCTGAACAAGTACTTCGTCCAGGAGGGCATCTCCACCTACACCCACGTCTCCGACCAGCACTCCACGTTCGGCACCAAGGTCATCGTGGCCACCCACCGCGAGGCCCACTACGTGCTCGACTAGATCCTCGGCAATGCCACCGACCTGCCGATCACCGAGCACGCCACGGACACGCACGGGGTGACCCTGGTCAACTTCGCCCTCTTCGACCTGGTGGGCAAGCAGCTCTCCCCGCGGATCCGCGATCTGGGCAAGATCACCCTCTACCGGATGGGCGCGAAGGCCGAGTACGAGGAGCGGTTCCCGACCGCGGGGCCGCTGCTGACGAAGAAGGCCAACCTCGACCTGGTCGCGGACCACTGGGACGACCTGCTCCGCCTCGCGGGGTCGCTGAAGTACGGGCACGCCACCGCCTCCCTGATCGTCGGCAAGCTCTCCGCGTCCTCCCGGCAGAACGCCCTGGCCGCCGCACTCAAGGAGTACGGCGCGATCCGGAGAACGATCTACGCCGCGAAGTACCTGTCCGATCCCACCTACCGCAGGAAGATTGCCCGGCAGCTGAACCGGGGCGAGTCCCTCCACGCCCTGCGCCGCCAGCTCCACTATGCCCGCGAAGGCAAGGTCACCCGGCGTCAGCCCGAGCAGCAGAACGAGCAAGCGTGGTGCCTGACCGTCGTGACGAATGCTGTGGTCTGCTGGCACACGGAGTACCTCAGCCTGGCCGTGGACGAACTGCGCGGCGCCGGCCGCGAGGTGGACGCCGAGGTGCTGGCGCACATCTCCCCAGCCCGCAGCCAGGTGGTCAACTACTACGGCTCCATCACCGTCGATTACGAACATGAGCGCGCCCAGCTCGACGAGCAGGGACACCGGCCACTGCGGACCGTGGCCACGGACGAGCCCGGCGCCGGGCTGTAGCCCGTACCAGGGCCGGGGCCAGCTCACGTCCGCGGCGGCAGCCCGTTCGGAACGGCGCAGAGGCATGCCGGGCAGCCGTGGCGGGGCCTGTTCTCGCGTAGTCGTTACGGGCGCGCCGGGGCGGCGGTACGGTCGCAGGATCGAAGGTGCGAGCGAGGGGGCGGGGATGCTGGAAGCAGCGTTGGCGGCACTGGCTGCGGCGGGCGGCACTGCGGTGGTGCAGGCTGCGGGCACCGACGCGTGGAACGGGTTGCGGTCTAGGGTGGCCCGGCTGCTGGGCCGGGGGGACCAGACACGCGAGTACGTGGAGCTGGAGCGCCTGGACCAGACGGCCACCGCTCTGCAGGCTCTGGAACCAGCAGAGGCGGAACGGATGCGGATCCGGCAGGAGGCGTCCTGGCAGGCCCGCTTCGAGGCGCTGCTGGAGAGTGTGAGCGACGTGGAGGAACGCGCCCGGCTTGCCGACGCGCTGCGCGACCTGGTAGCCGAGCACAGCGCGCACACGGGTGGCGGGGGTGCCGTCACGGGCAACACCTTCCACGGCCCTACCGCGATCCAGACCGGGAACGCCAACCGGCAGGACAACCATTTCGGGACCGGGTCCTGAACAGCCCTGCCGGCAACCCCGCGCACGGACCCGGGAGCGTCGGGAACACCTTCCACGGCCCCACCGCGAACCAGTACGGCGACCGCAACACGCAGAACAACTACTTCTCCCCCACGCGACCACCGGCCGTCTGGCCGCACCAGGTCGGCGTCATCCCGCCCCCGGCGCAGTCCTTCCAGCACCGCGCCGAGATGCAGCGGCTGCGGGCCGCGGTGGAGGGTGGGGGCACGGCGGTGCTGTGCCAGGTCCTGACCGGGATGGGCGGAGTGGGCAAGACCCAGCTCGCCGCCGACTACGCACACACTGCCTGGGAGACCGGCGAACTGGACGTACTGGTCTGGATCACTGCGAGCACCCGCACCGCCATCGTGACCGCATACGCCCAAGCCGGCGTCGAGCTGTGCCAGGCCGACCCCGCCGACCCGGAGCAGGCCGCGAAGTCGTTCCTTGCCTGGCTCACGCCCAAGGCTCGAGCGCAGACGTGCCGGTGGCTGATCGTCCTGGACGACGTCGCCGATCCCGCCGATCTGCACCTACTGTGGCCACCTGCCGGCCCGCACGGCCGTACCCTGGCCACCACCCGCCGCCGTGACGCCGCTCTCACCGGGGAAGACCGCCGCCGGATGGACGTCGGCCTGTTCACCGAGGCCGAAGCCGCCGCCTACCTCACCGCCTGTCTGGCCGCGCACGGCCGCCAGGAACCCGACGACCAGCTCACCGCCCTGGCATCCGACCTCGGACACCTCCCCCTGGCCCTCTCCCAGGCCGCCGCCTACATCGTCGACACCGGCCTCGCCTGCGCCGCCTACCGCGCTCGCCTCGCCGACCGCACCCGTCAGCTGTCCGATCTCCTTCCGGAGCGGGGGACTCTGCCGGACGACCAGCCGGCGCCTGTCGACGCCGCCTGGTCCCTGTCCGTGGACCGCGCCAACCAGTTCCGCCCCGCCGGCCTGGCCCGCCCCATGCTCCACCTCACAGCGATGCTCGACCCCAACGGCATCCCGGACACGGTGCTGACCAGCGAACCGGCCCTCGCCCACCTCACCGCCCACCGTGACAGTCCCGTCCAGAACCCGGCCACGGTGACCGCTGAGGACGCGGCGGACGCACTGCGGGCCCTGCACCGCCTGAGCCTGATCACCCACACGCCCGGCATCCCGCACCACGCCGTGCGCGTTCATGAGCTCATCCAACGGGCCATGCGCGACCAACTCACCCCCGACAGGTTCGACCGACTCGCCTACACGGCCGCCGACGCCGTATTCGCCTCCTGGCCCGCCACCGACCGCAACGCCGGCCTCGCCCAGGCCCTACGCGCCAACACCACAGCCCTGACCACGCGCGCGGGAGGCGCTCTGTACCGGCCGAACGCCCATGTAGTGCTGTTCCGCACTGGACGGAGTCTCGGCGAGGCCGGCCAAGTGGCCGCCGCCATCGAACACTTCTGTTATCTCACCGACACCGCCACCCGCCATTTGGGACTGGACAGCCCCTACGCCCTGGCCGCCCGGTACAACCTCGCCCATTGGCGGCGGGAGGCGGGGGATCCTGTGAGGGCGGCCCGCGACCTAGCTGTTCTGGCGGCAGATCAGGTGCGCGTGCTGGGTCCGGACCACCCCGACATCCTGAACACCCGGGGTGCCTTCGCCCATTGCCTGGGAATGGCAGGGGATGTGGTCCGTGCCGAGCAAGAAACCCGCATCCTGTTGGCAGAACGTATCGTGGTGTTGGGCCCGGACGACCCCAGCATCCTGTCCACCTTGCGCGACCTCGTCCATTGGCAGGCGATGGCAGGGAATACGGCCAAAGCCGCGAAAACAACCGCCATCGTGTTAAATCAACAGGTCCAGGTGCTGGGCTTGGATCACCCCGACACCCTGATTACTCGTGGCACCATCGCCCATTGGCGAGGAGTAGCGGGGGATGCGGCCGGGGCAGCCGACGAACTCGGCGCCGTGTTGGAAGATTTCCTGCGAGTGCTCGGCCCAGACCACCCCCACACCCTGGTTACCCTGTCCAACCTCGCCCATTGGCGAGGAGTAGCGGGGGATGCGGCCGGGGCAGCCGACGAACTCGGCGCCGTGTTGGGAGACTCTCTGCGGGTGCTCGGCCCGGACCATCCCCAAACCCTAGCCATCCGGTCAAATATCGCCCATTGGCAGGGGGAAGCAGGGGATGCGGCCGGGGCCGCGCAAGCACTCGCCGTACTGCTGGAGGACTTGCTGCGGGTGCTGGGACCGGACCACCCCCACACCCGGGCAACCCAGCGCAATATCCCTGGGTGGATGAAGATTGCGGCGGCTTCTGCCGGTGAACGGTAACGATCGTTCGCGTTACACGAAGATCGACATGATGTTCCCGCAGGTCACGAATGTAACGCTTCCCGTGTACGCGCCTACGTAACGCCTTACCCCGTTCGCGATACGGTTCGGACATGAGAATCGGCGCCGCCCGCGTATCGACCAGGGATCAGCACCCCGAAGCCCAGCAGGACGCCCTCCGCGCAGCCGGCTGCGAGAAAGTCTTCACCGACAAGGCGAGCGGCAAGCTTGCCCGCCGCCCGGAGCTCGACAAGGCCCTCCTCGTTGCCCGCGAAGGCGACCAGCTCGTCGTGACCAAACTTGACCGGCTCGGCCGCTCGCTGGAGAACCTGATCGAGCTATCCAAAGACCTTCAGTCCCGCGGGGTCGACCTGGTCGTCCTCGATCAGGGCATCGAGACCTCCACCGCGGTCGGGCGGATGTTCTTCCAGATCCTGGGTGCGGTAGCCGAGTTCGAGCACGCCCTGATGTCGGAGCGGACGATCGACGGTCTGGAATCCGCCCGCGCCCGGGGTCGCACCGGCGGGCAGAAGCCCAAGCTCGGCCCCCGCCAGGTGAAGCTCGCACGTGAGATGTACGACTCCGGCTACTACACCGTCCAGCAGATCGCCGACGAATTCGGCGTCACCCGCCCCACCATCTATCGCCACTTGGACAAAGCCCTGCCCCAGCAAGCCGCAAGCACCCCGTAGTCCCAGGATCACTGCAGCTCAGGGGCTACTCCGTTGTTTTTTCTGCGGAAACTACTGGGACCCCGTGATCCGTGGGGCCGTAATCGATCTTCCAGTCGGCATAGACCCCCGCGGCACCGTCCTTCTGGCACCGCAGCCCAACGGTCACCCAGCGGACCGATCCGTCGTCGGACAGGGAGAACGCGACCGCGGCCTCGAACTCCTCACTCCCGCACGGGCAGCAGGCCTCGCCCGGATCCGCGTCCTCCCAGAACTCCTCGCTATCCGCGATGAACGCGCGGACGCCGCAACCAGCGCACACCCGCTCGGCTCCGCCCTCGACATCGTCAACGAGCACGAAGAACACGCGCCCGCCGCACCCGCCGCAGACGGAAGGAACGATCTTCACCGGACGGCCGTCATCAGCGTTCCGGAGAAACACCGCGAGCTCCGCAGAGACACCCTCGCCAACCTGATCATCAGCATGCACAGGCACATCGTTCCAGACGCCCCAACCAGGACCCGACCACCTTGACCAAAGACATAGGGGCCCCCGTAACCGAAGCCCCGGCCCACGAATCGGAGCATCTCCACTCCCACGCCTTCTTCACGGTTGGGGTGTAGTTCGGCGACGGCCTGCTGCATTCACAAGGGGACCCCATGAAGGCGCATCCACTGCCTCTCTTCACAAAACGTCACGCAGGAAATGCGGGGGCGCCGAACAAGCGCCCCCGCAGCGATGCTCCAGATCATCCAAGGTACGTAGCAGACCAAGCATCCATCACGGCAGCCTGCCCGTTCTTCCCCTTCCACAGGAAAGGCTCCAACGAGTTGGAAACCCCGCCCTCCTGGAGCAACTTACTGGTCACCTTCGCGGCTCATCTTCTCGACAGCCTCTCTCCGCCATCGCACAGCTTGACGGACCGCGAAGATTGCCAGGATGGCCATACATGCAGGCAGCCCCCAGATGATGACCACGAACAAATACCCAAGGGATTCCATCCCACTCCCATCCAGGACGAGCTCACATGAGGGTACCGCTCCACTGGTCCAGCGATATTACCTTGGTCCAGTAGAATCTCTGCTCCAAAGAAGCCCCCATTCCGTGACTGTTATTTCCACCGGGACATGCGCCGTCGTGACAGAAAGACTCCCAGTTCGTCTTGTTCTTGGCCTTAAAATTGACGGTTACCGTGCGATCGCGCTGGTTCACATTCAGCACCTGGTACGTCTCGCTCCAGGACCCCACGACTGTCTCGAAATCACCGCTTCCGAACCGAGTCACCAAGCCAAGAGCGTCTCGCCAATTGCCAGGCCTATGCGCCTCATGCCAGGGGGAATTTGCGCCAATCTCTCCATATTTACCCCCGCGTGCAGTTTCGGCAATCGTCTTTTCGAGCTTCTTGTTATGGTCCGTCGCGGCTATCAATCGAACCATCTCGGAATCAGGGCCGAATATGAGCAGGGGGAAGTATTGACCAGCCCCATTAAGCCACATATTGGAGATGTCATACGGCCCTAGATCATTAACAGCATTAAGGAAGCTGGATCCCGTTGGATATCCCTTCGGGTACTGGATCTCACCATAGTAGGTGGGAAGGGCCGAACAGTAGCCTGGCGTCACTGGGTACATAGCACACGAAGGCCTCGAGTCATCTAGTCCGTTCGTGCCAGACTTACCTCCACGCTTACCTCCATACTGACCGCCGTGGCCGCCGCCCCTGTAGCCGCCACTGCCGTCGGATGCCTTGCCGCCCGGGGTGACAGCGTTGATCGGCGAGCTGCCGTCGGCCTTTTCGGAGTGGCCGGTGCCGTCGTCCAGTCTGAGGCCGGTCGGGTCCGAGTTGGTGAGGGGGCTGTTGTTTGAGTACTGGTAGGCGTTGTGCTGGCGGGGGTCGTCGACCACCATCAGCGGGTCGACGGAGAGGAATCGGCCTGCCGCAGGGTCGTATTCACGGGCTCCGAGGTGGGTGAGGCCGGTGGTCTTGTCCTGGGTGCCTCCGACGAAGCCGCGTTCCCCGGGCCAGGCTGCGGGCTGGGTGCCTCGGTCTTCGCCGAACGGCTTGGTGGTGCGCCGCTGGGTCTGGAGCGTGGCCGCGTCGATGGCGGTGGTGCCAGTGTTGTGGTGGTCTGCCGCGACATAGGAGACCTTGCCGTCGGAGGTCCGGACGACGGTGGTGCCGCCCGGCGTCGCGTAGTAGCGGGTGCCGGTGACCTTGTCGGTCGCCGTGTCGCGGGTGAGCTCGGTCGAACCGACGTACAGGGTGATCTTACCCGGATCCTTGCGGGCCAGCCGGTTGCCTGCCGCGTCGTAGACGTACGTGGAGGTGCCTGCGCTGGTGGTGTTGGAGGCGAGTTTGCCTTCGGGGGTCCAGGTCAGGGTCTGGGTGGTGCCAGCGGCGTCGGGGCGGGTGAGGGTGTTTCCGGTGTTGTCGTAGGTGAGGTCCTTGGCGACGGCAGGTCCGGTGCCGGTCTGCTTCGTGGTGGACGTCGGGGTGTGCGGGCGCGCGGAGCCCGGCGCCGGGTAGGTGTTGGTCGTGGTGCTGGTCTTGGCCGCGCCCCCTGCCGGGTCGTGCTCGGTCAGAGTCTTGCGGTTGCCGGTGACGTCGTAGGTGAACGACTGCCAGTAGGGAGCCGTACCGCCGATCTGGCCGGGCTGCGGGGTGGTGTTGGCGCAGCCTCCGATACCCGGGACGCTCGGGCCGGGCTTGGTCGTCGTGGTGCCGGTGTCCGTCCATGCCTCGGCCAGACGGAGCTGGTCGTCGTAGACGAAGCACTGGGTGTCGCGGGCCGAGCCCTGGGAGCTGGTGACCGACGTGACGTCACCGGCCGGCGAGTAAGTGTAGCTGGTGATGTCGACCGGGGTGGTTTGGCCCTGCTTGCCGAGCTCGGTGCTCAGGAGCCGGCCGGTAGCCGGGTCCTGGATGTTGGTGGCGACTACCTGCTTCGGATGGTCACCGAAGGTCGTGCGTTGGACCTGGCCGAACTCGTTGTAGTCGGTCCAGTTGACGTAGTCGGCACCGCTCGAACCGTAGGAGACCGGTAGGCCGTTGCTGTTGCGGACGGTGGAGAGGCTCTCAGCGGGCAAGCCGCCGGCCGCGGGCACCTCGGTGGTGTTCTCGGCCCCGTTGATCGGGTCGTAGTCCGTGGAGGTGGAGTAGGTGCCAGTGAGGGCGCCTTCGCCGGCGGGGACGGTCAGCTTGGTGCCGGTGGGCCGGTATCCGATGTCGTAGCCGGTGGTCTCCTGACGCCACGGCTTGCCGTCCACCCAGCTGGTGGAAGCGGTCGGCTGCCCCGGCAGGAGGGTGTCGTAGTCGTACGTGGCCAGCTTGGGGCCGTCCACCGCGTTCAGGTTGCGGGAGATCGGACGGCCGATGATGTCGTAGCTGTTGAAGACCACGATGCCGCGGGCATCAACCGTGGAAACGGGGCGGTCGGCGGCGTCGTACGTGGTCGTCGAGGTGCCCTTGTCCGGGTCCACTGCCTTGATCTGACGGCCCTGGACGTCGTACTCGTACGTCCAGGCGTTGCCGGCCGGATCGGTGATCCGCTCCAGCTTGCCGTCGGCGTTGTACGTGTAGCGGGTGGCATCGAACGCGCCCTGCGGCGTGCCGCCCTTGTACCGACGCTGTTCGATCTTGCGTCCGCGGGCGTCGGTGACGTCACTGGAAGCCGTGCCGCCCGTGGGCGGGGTGGTGTCGACGCGGTCGGCACCCGGGTAGGCGATGGCGGTGCGCCACTGCTCGATGGCCTTGGAGTAGAACACCTTGGCCACCGGGCGGCCGAGGCCGTCGTACTGGGTGTTGTTCTGGGCCGGCACCATGTTCTCGTCGGCGATGAAGCGGGTCCTCACCGGGTCGGAGTCCTTGTTGACGTACACGCCGGTCGTCTTGAAGGCCCGGCCACGGCTGTCGTAGGCCGTGTCGGCGATCAGGCGTGCGGTCACCTCACCGTTCTGCGGAACCGACTGGACCTGAACCGGCTGCCCCATCGCGTCGAGGATGCTGATGGAGGTGGCGTACGACTCATCCATGAGGAGCGTCTGGGTGGTGACCGAGCTGGTGCCGGTCTGGGTCAGGTCATAGGTGAACACCTTGCTGGCGCTCTGGTCACGCGTACGGCCCGGCTGCCACACGCCGGTGGTGCGGCCGAGGGCATCGTAGGTGACCTCGGTGGTACGGCCGTTCTGGTCCACCGTCTTGACCGGAACCCCACGCAGTGCCTGCAGGGTGGTGGTCGTCGTCCAGTTCTTGGCGTTGGTGACCTTGAGCGTGGTCGCACGGGCCGGTGCGGCCGGCTCGTACGACGTCGTCGTCTTCGCCCCCGCCGCGTCGGTGGTGCTGGTGGCGCGGCCGTAGGCGTCGTACTCGGTGGAGGACTTGACGGTGTACTTGGGCTGGCCCGACTCGAAGCGGTCCAGTTCCTCCGACTTGGTGGCCTGGCCGGGACCGGTGAGCGTGCCGAAGGCCTGGTTGTCGTAGTACGTGCGGTCGCGGCTGAGGGTGTTCGCCGCGGTCGCGGTCACGCCACAGGCCGCCTGGGTCCGGATGGTCTCCGAGACCCGGTCGAGCATCCAGGTGGCGGTGTTGCGGGCGTAGGACGTGGTGGTGCAGATGTCCGGCAGGCCGTCCGCCTGATCCAGAACCCAGTCCTGCATTCCGTACGTGTCGTACTTGACGGTTTTCGAGGTGGACCGCCAGGTCTTGTCGGCGAGCAGCACCTTCTCCTTGGAGGAGCCCTGCCCTTGCATCTGTGCCGTGAGGGCGGGGAGCTTGGTGCCGCGGCTGTGGGTGGCGGTGGCCGCGGAGAGCCACGGCTCGGACTGGGAAACGGTGACGAGCTCGCCGCCGTCGGAGGCGAAGGTCTGCCGCTCACGGACAGTTCCCGCCAGCGGGGTGGTGTCCTTGAGCGTGTTCCCGGCGATCCCGGTGAAGGTGGCGGTACGTGTGGTGCCGTCTGCCTTGACGTCGCCGTCCATACCGCGCAGGTAGAAGGTGGCGGTCTTGGAGACGACGTCGGGTGCGGTTCCGGCGCGGGTGATGACCTGCTCGTAGCCGCGGAACTGGCCCCATGTGCGGCGCTTGTCCTCGGTCATCTCGCTGTCGTCACGGTGCCAGGCAGCGCCGCCGACGTACTCGTAGCGGACCTCCTGCGGACGGGAGCCACCGAAGGGGTCGAGCTCGGTGACACGGGCGACGACGTACTTGTGGAACCAGTCCAGCGTCGGATCCAGCGGGCTGTTCGGGTCCGGGTTCCAGTACACCGGGTAGCAGCGCTTGGCGTTGGAGTCCTGGGCCGACGGCAGGCCCGCGCCGGGAGAGCAGTCCGCGTCGGCGTAGCCGACGTCGGTGATCTTTCCCGTCTCGGACTTGATCTGCGTGATGCGCTGCCGATTGAGGGCCGGCCGGTTGTCGGCGCTCGAGTCGACGCGGTTGTTCAGCAGGGCCCCGGAGAAGACCACCGGCGGGGTGTCCAGAGTCGTCGCACCGTCGTAGCCCGTGCGCTGGAGGGAGTCGAGCCACAGGGCTCGGGCCGTGCCGTCCATCGGGTCGGGGAACGAGTGCTTGAGCGCGTAGGAATCGACGTTGCTGTAGCCGGTTCCGTTCAGAACCTGCGTGGTGATCTTGGTCAGCCGCTTCCTCGTCCAGAACGTGGCCGAGGAGTTCTCACAGGTGCCCGTGGCGGCGCAGTTCTGGTCGAAGGGGACGTCCGGCCACTTGGCGGCGTTGGCCGTGGCCAACTTGGCCGGCGCACAGTCGAAGCCGGCGTCGGGCAGGCAGCGCTCGGAGGTGTCGAACAGGACCTGGGCGGTCGGCTTGACCGTGTCGGCGTCCGACAGCTTCGAACCGTAGGTGATCTTGGCGAGGTTGCCGCCGCGGATGTACGAGGTCAGCGTGCCCGTGGGGTTTGCCGCCGAGGTTCCGCGCTTGTAGTTGTTGGTCTCGGTGTCGTACCAGTGGGTCATCACCCCGCCGCGGGGGTCGACGACGAAGTCGAGGTTCCAGCGCCAGGCCTGCTGGCACCAGGACGCGTCGAAGGTCGACTGGTTGCACTCCTCGCCCGCGTTGTTCCCGTAGACGGGCGTGGTCCAGGCGGAGTTGGTGGCCGGAGCGGACGGGCTGCCGGGCTTGCGGCCGACACCGAAGTAGTACTGGGTGCCGTCGGTCGTGGTGACCTTCCAGTACTCGCCGTTGTTGTCGCCGTTCGCCGCGCCGGTCAGTCGCTCGACCTTCGAGGCGTCGTCGCCCTCCAGTCGCCAGATGCCGGTCGCGTCGTCCTTCACCAGGGTGGAGGACTTGCCGCCGAGCGAGATGGTGGCGTTCTCGCCGCCCAGGCACTGCTCGCTCGATCCGGCCTGACCGTCCTTCGAGCACGGCTTGAAGCTCCGCTCGACGAAGCCGGGCGAGTAGTCCCAGCCCTCACCGATCCACGAGGCCTGGTTGTTCGTCGCGGCGGTGCGGCCGTCGACCGCCTGGGAACTGTAGGACAGCGAAATGCTGGGCTTGGCGCCGCCGAGCGCGTCGGGTACGGCGATCGGATACGACCAGGAGAAGCCGCCCGAGTTCGAGCCACTGCTCCAGGAGCCGGTCGGCGCCAGGCTGGTGGCCGTATAGGTACCGGCCGAGCCACCCGGAGCGGCGGCAACGCCGAGCACGGTGGCTCCGCCCGCGGCGGCCGAGGCGCCGGCCATCCGCAGCTTGCCGCCGCTACTGCTTGCCGCGAGGGGGACCTCGGCGCTGAGGAGACCCGGCCGGTCGCCGTCCTTGGCGGTGGCCAGCGGGGTCTGCGTACGGCACTCCGCGAGCTCGGGAGTGGTCAGCGCGCACTCGGGCAGAGCGACCAGGCGGGCGCGGTGGAGCCAGTCGCCGCTGAACGAGCCCGCGATGTGCGAGACGTCGACGGACACCTTGACCGGACCGGCCTTGGTCACGCCTTCAGCGGGGCGGACCGAGACCAGCATTCCCTGCAGGCCGGCCTTCTCGGCGGCGGCACGGTCCGCGAGCTGTACGGCGGCCTTGCCGCTGCGCGGCGCGCCCTTGCCCGCCGAAGCGACCCAGACCGGAGCATCGCCCGCACGGCTCGGGTCGGCGACAGGTGCCGCCGGGCCCCCGGAGCGTCCCAGGGCGGTGAAGAGCGAGCCGTTCGCCGGAGCGGGCGCGGTCGCACCCAGATCCACCTCGGCCTTGCCGGCCGATGGCCAGAACACGTCCTTCGGAGTCCAGGCGGCGGACCCGTCACCCTTCGCGGCCTTCGCCGCCGGCTTCGGGGCGTTCTTGCCGCGCACGGACTCGGTCTTCTGCAGCGCGCCAGGTGACCAGCGGCGCGAATCCTTCGGTTTCCAGCCACTGGCGGCCTCGGCCGTCCCGGCCCCTACGAGCAATGACAAAACAACTGTGGAGGTGACGAAGATGCGGCGTTTTACCGCAGATCGCCTCCTCATTCCGCGTAGTTCAGGTGGTACCTGCACAGCACGCCCCCCCAGGTCGTGAGTGAATCAACTGGCGAGGGAGCCTAGCTCGTTAGCGAATCGCAAAACATGACTCAATCCGGACAATAGACTCGACCTTGAACTGCTGCGTTCCGAACAATGGCCGAAACTCGGCCATTTGCCTACGCGATGACTTGATAGCAGTGGTCGATTGATCCCACTTACCCAAATAGCAGCCTCGGAATCACTTACTCCGAATCTAAATCTGTCCGTAGCTTGTCGGACGGTGCTGTTAGCGTTCACGCGCAGTTGGAGACACAATCGTATTGGGGAGTTTTGCCGTGGGGGGCATGCAGAGAAGAAAGCGACCGGCCAATCGGCCAGTCGCATTGACAGGGTTGGTCGCGCTGGCCCTGTCCGTGACAGCCGTCGGTGCCGCACCGGGCGCCTCGGCTGCAACGGCAGCCGGCACACCAAGTGCTCAGAGCGCGCAGACGCCGCTGGACCGGCCGACGCCGGAGCGGGAGCGGGCGGAGAACGCCGCGCTGGCGGAGGCGAAGCGGACCGGGAAGCCCGTACCCGTGGCGGCCGCGACGACCGAGACGGACACGGTCGTGGCCAATGCGAACGGCACGCTGGGTCTGACCCGGAGCGTGGCGCCGGTGCGTACGAAGCGTGACGGGGGCTGGGTCGATCTGGACGCCACGCTCGTCAAGGCGCCCGACGGGACGCTGCGTCCGAAGGCCTCGTCGAGCGGCCTGATCCTGTCCGGCGGAGGTACCGCGCCGCTGGCCACTTTGGACCAGGACGGCAAGCAGCTGGTGCTGGGCTGGCCGGAGCCGCTTCCCGCGCCGGTGCTGGAGGGGGCCAGCGCCGTCTACCGCGAGGTGGTTCCGGGTACCGACCTGAAGGTCACGGCTGACGTGGGCGGCGGGATCTCGCAGATCCTGGTCGTCAAGTCCGCCGAGGCTGCCAAGAATCCGAAGCTCGCCAAGCTGACGATGGGTCTCAAGGGCCAGGGCGTCGCCGTTTCCGCCGACGAGCACGGCAACCTGAAGGCCGCTGACGCCTCGGGCCGTACGGTCTTCCGGGCTCCGACCCCGACCATGTGGGATTCCACCGCCGCCGTGAAGGCGCCGCTGGCCAAGGCCTCCAGTACCGCTGCGTTCTCTCAGTCGGTCGTCGGCGCGGTGGACGCTCCGTCCGGTGCGACCGACGCGGGCGGGGGCAAGTCCAGGTCGGACAGTGACGGCCCGGGCAGCTTCGCCAAGAGCAAGCGGCTGCAGGCAGACCTCGGCAAGGACAGCATCGCCCTGGCTCCCGACCGGGCTTTCCTGACCGACCCGGCCACGGCCTATCCGGTGTTCATCGACCCGGCCTGGGTGCCCGTCAGGAAAGTCACCCAGCACTGGGGATGGGTCCAGGAGGCCCTGGAATTCCGGGATGTAGTCCACTACGACGGAAGCGGATGGGATCCCGGTGTCGGCTATCAGCGCTGGAGCTCCCCCAAGGGTCTGGAGCGGTACTACGTTCAGCTCGACACCGGCGACCTGAACGACAAGATCATCAAGAAGGCGGCGTTCTCCGCGACTCAGTCGTACGCCGCCGACAATACCTGCGGGAACACCTACAACGTGGACCTGCACTCCACCGAGCCGCTTCCGTCGAACATCAGCTGGAACAACCAGCCCCGGGACTGGGAGGTCCTGCGCACGTCCTCTCTGAACAGTGCGGGCGGCCGGGGCTGTTCCGGCTCGAGCACGCTCGGCGAGTGGGACGTACGCGACCACCTCGCCGCGAACATGTGGCGTGGCAGCGTTACGTACGCGCTGTTCGCCTCCAACGAGGGCAAGAACGACTGCAACAACGCCCTCAAGCGGTTCAGCCGCACGAGCCTGCCCTACATCTACGTGGAGTACAACCGGCCTCCGCAGGACCCGCAGGACCTCGAAATCTCTCCCGCACCGAAGAACCCGAACGGCAGCAACGGCTGCGGCTGGGTCGGTGCCACGGCCTACGCCGGTATGAGCCTCAGCGCCTGGACCAGCGACCCCGACAACCAGGCCACCAGTGCCCGTTTCATGGTCTACAACACCAATGGCAGCGGGGCGGCGTACGACAGCGGCTTCATCGGAGAGGCGAGCGACAGGCACAAGGTCTCCGCGTATCCCACTGGCCTCGCCGACGGCAACACCTACCAGTGGCAGGTCCAGACCCTCGACGGCGAACTGGGCTCCGCCTGGGTTCAGGGCTGCCGCTTCGCCCTGGACACCCAGCCGCCGTCCGTCCCGGTCGTCACCTCCGCCGAGTACCCGCCGTCCGGGACCCTGCCTGGCTCCACGAAGTACACTGGCCAGAGCGGCACCTTCAAGGTCGCGTCGACCGACACCCTGAGCGGTGTCCAGTACTACGAGTGGGCCTTCAACTCGGCCATCCCCGTCGGCGGCGCCAACCGTATCGACGCCGTGGCGGACGGCAGTGCCTCGATCCCGTTGACGCCCGCGACCTGGGGCACCAACGTCCTGCGCGTCCAGGCCGTGGACCGGGCCGGCAACCGCTCCCAGCAGCAGACCTACACCTTCTACGTCCCCGACAACCCCAACGCCAAGACCACGCTCGGCGACATCACCGGCGACGAACGCGTCGATTTCATCGCACCGGCGGACAACGGCGACCTCATCGTCTACCCCACTGCGAATGACCCGGCGGCCGGCGGGGTTCTCGCCTCAACCAAGGCCAACAGCCCCAGCGGCCTGGGCTGGGGTAACGGCACGCTGACCACCCACCGCGGCGGCAACGGCATCACCATCGACGACCTGTGGGTTTGGCGGGACGGTCAGATGAAGGTGTACCGCAACTCCCTCAGCCCCAACCAGGGCGGTCTCGCCGCTAATGGCGGGCTCTACTTCACCAAGGCCAAGTCAGGGGTCGTCACCCGCCCGGCTCCCTCCACCTGCACCGTGGCAGCCACTGGCGCCCTCTGCACCAGCGACAATTACGCGTCGAACTGGTCAGGCGTCAAGCAGATCCTCGCCATGGGTGACGCTAAACCGATAGCCGACGTCCCCCCGCTCAACGACCTGCTTACTGTGGAGAGCGACAGCAACGGCAGCCGCCTTCTGCTCTTCCAGGGCAAGGGGCCCACCGGCGCACTGGAAAAGCCGCTCGTCCTCGTCCTCAGCCCCTCCGGCTGGGACAACCTCACCCTCATCGCACCCGGCGACGCCACGGGCGACGGCCTGGAAGACCTGTGGGCCCGCGACAACACCACCGGTGACGTCTACCAGTACGCCAACGAAGCCGGGAACCCGGCCGCCCTCGGCGACCACACCAAGCGCACCAAGATCAGCTCTGGGCTCCCCGCCAGCACCTTCCCTGTGATCGGTTCCTCCGGTGACACCAGCGCCGACGGTGTCCCCGACCTGTGGGCCCTCGACGGCCAGCACCGCCTGCGGACCTGGAACGGTGTCGCCACCAGCGGCAAGGTCACCGGCTTCACCGCCGCCCAGACGATGGGCGACGCCCGCATCTCCACCGCGCACTGGAAGCTGAACGAGGACACCGGCACCGCCGCCGACCTCCGCGCCCGCAACAACGCCGCCCTCAGCGCCACCGGCGCCACCCGCGTCGACGACACCGTCGCGGGCTCGGTATCCAAGGTCGTCGATCTGAACGGCACCACCGGCACGGTCACCGCCGCCGGCCCGGCCGTGGACACGAGCAAGAGCTTCACCGTCTCCGCCTGGGCCAAGACCACCATCCCCGGCACCCCGGGCGTCGTCCTCAGCCAGGACGGACAGCGCACCAGCGGCTTCGCCCTCTCCTACGACGCCGACGGCTACTGGCGCTTCGCAATGTCCCGCAAGGACGACGACACCAACGCCTACGACGAGACCCTCACCCGTAACGAGGCGGCCAAGGCCCAGCCCGGCGTGTGGACCCAGCTCACCGGCACCTACGACGCCACGACCGGCCTGATCGCCCTCTACGTCAACGGCACCTACGCCGCCAGCGGCTACCACGCCCCTGGCAACGTGTGGAACGCCACCGGCCCCTTCATCATCGGCCGCGGCAAGCAGACGGGCACCCCGGGCAAGTACTTCGCCGGACGGGTCAGCAACGTCACCGTCTACGACCACTCCACCGTCCCCTCCGCGACCCACACCCAGATCGTCTCCGGAGTCACCGACGCCAAGTGCGCCGACGACCCCTTCGGCAGCAACACCAACAACAACAACATTCACATCTGGGACTGCAGCCCCAACCCCGGAGACTCCCAGCTCTTCGACATCCGCGAGAACGGCGAACTGCGCATCGTCGGCAAGTGCCTGGACCTCTACAACAGCGGCAGGGTCAGCGGCACCCCCGTCGTCCTGTGGGACTGCGACCCCAACGGCGTCCCCAACCAGAGGTGGCTCCCCACCGCCAACGCCGGCTTCTACAACCCGGCAGCCGGCCGCTGCCTCGACCTGCCCGCCAGCCGCACCAACAACGGCACCCGCCTCGAAATCCACGACTGCCACGGCGCCAACAACCAACGCTGGACCGCCACCGGCCTCACCACCCCCCTCGGAGCCGCCGGCTAACCCAGCCCACTCACCGATGGCCCGCCTCCCCCGGAACCCCCGGAAGAGACGGGCCATCGGCCTGCCGGAAGCACGTTCTGGGCCGGCGACCGTGCGCTGTGGTGATCACGGCTTCCTCGTCCTTCTTCTGCGGGCGGATGTGGGCGAGGCTCTCTTCCTCATGCCACAGACGGAGCTGGATCTGGGCGATCCTCATGCCGGTGGACAGAAACAGGCCCTCTTGGGCATGGCGCGGATGTCACAGGCTTCCAGGACCTGCTCGCGCTGCTCGCCCCACGACTGCGAGCCGCCGTCGCGCCTCTTGCTGTACGAGCCGCGATGCACGGTGCGCTGGCCGATAAGGGTGGCGATGTCTGCGACGAACCGGACGGTTTTACGGTGCGGAGGCGGGGGCTTCGGCTACGCCTCGGACTGGGGGAGGCGGGCCAGGGCGTCGGCCAGTTGGCGTACGGAGACCGCGCCCGATTCGGGGAGTCCCGCCTGTGACCAGGCGTGCTGGGCCAGGGCCGTATCGCCTTCGGCGGCTGCGAGGACGTTCTGCTTCGCGCTGTTCTCCGGGACCGGGTCGGTGTCCGGGCCGAAGTCGGCGAGGTGCACGACGATGCGTACCTCGAGCTTGTGGTTCGACGCCATCCGCTCGTTGAGCCGGTACACGCGGACCCGATGGCCGATCAGCGCACGGGCGCGCTCGATCATCGCCCGGCCGGCCTCGGAGTCGCCGCGGTCTGTCCGGATGGGCTGTTCCAGCTCGCCGGAGGTGTTGCGCAGGACCAGTACCCCGCGCGTGCTGGAGGCCTCGACCCGTACGTCCAGCAGCGTGGCGGTGAACTGCTTGGCGGCATCCAGCCGGGCGATGTCCTGGCCGACCGTGTCGCCGAGTACGTAGAGCCCGACGGCGCGTTCGCGGACCCGGTCGGCCCACTCGGCCTCCTCGCCCGGCGGGCACGGTCCGACGGCGTGCACGGCGGCGATGACGAGGTCGAGGTCACGAGGGTTCACCGGTACATGATGTCCGACACCGGGCGGCGCGCTCCGCCCGGCCGGCCCTCGGCTGCCCGCCCTCAGCAGCCGGCTCACCGAGCGCGCCCTGCCCGTCGGTGGACTGGTGGGGGAGTCCACCGACGTCCGACCCGGCCGGGGCGCGGCGCACCGACTCAGCCTCGGTGTTCTTCCGCGTCGTCCGCCGAGTGGATCAGCGCGGCGCGCAGCTCGCGGGTCAGGGAGTCAGCCCGGGGCATCAGCTCCGGGCCGACGACAGACACGATGCCAAAACTTCCCTTGTCGCCCCAGGTGCACAGGGTGTAGCGGCCGCCGCCGGCGGGTGCAGGGGCGGTGAGGTCCATGCACTCCAGCCAGACTCCGCCGGTCGGTGCCGGCGCTGGCGTCCAGGACCTGTTCATCGTCGAGCCCACGCTTTCGGCGCCGGCTCGCGAGGAATCCACGAAGGAGGCCACCAGCTCGCGGGACATTTCATGCATGTCGCCTGTCATCCCGTAGACGCTGATCCGGACGTCGTTGGTCGCGAAGTTGCCGTACGCCAGGGTGAAGGACTTGTAGCCCTCCGGGACCGTGGGGGCGAACACCTCCAGCGACTGGTCGAGCAGGGAGTCCGACAGCAGGCTCATGCCCTGGAACGTCTCCGGGGCGACGACCTCGTACCGCGGATACGCGGTACGCACCTCGTACGCCCACACGCCGACACCGGCCAGACTGCCGAGCACCACCGCGACGGCCGCCAGGCTGAGCCCCAGCTCGCGGCGCGTGGCGGGCGGTACGGGCGGCAGGTCGGGCAGCGGGGAACCCTGCGGGTTCTGCTGCGCCGAATCCTGCAGGGATTGCTGCGAGGGCTGCTCCGGGGACTCATTCGGGGCGGGGTACGCGGCCGAGGGACCGCTCCGGCTCCGGGCGCGGCGCAGCACCCTGCCCAGCCAGACGCGCGGCGCTCCGTGCACCACCAGCCCCACCCACCACAGCCATTGCGGGAGTTCCAGCACCGCCACGGCGACGAGGAACGCGGAGAGCAGGACGGCTCGTACGAACGCCGTCTCGGCCGGGCGGCGCACGAGCGGCACGAGAAGCACCCGCCCGGGCCGGGCCAGTTCCCTGAGGGCCTCGGCGAGCATCGCCCGGCGCACGTCGTCCGGCCGTTCCCCGGCATTCGCCCCGGCCTGCTGCTCCGCGGCACGCACATCGCGTCCGGCCAGCGCCTGGCGCAGGTCGTACAGCTGGGTACGGGTGGTGCTCGGCGGCCTGTCGGTACGGGTCGGCCACCACGGCACGTTCCGCGCCCGGGCCACACGCTGGGCCTCGGGCGAGTCGGGGGCCAGCTCGGCCACCCGCGCGGCCAGGGCGGGGCCCCTGGTGTTGCGGGCCGGGCGATCCTGGAAGTCGGTGCGCAGGCAGAGCTCCGCGTACCCCGTGAGCAGGCCCAGGTGGTCCGGGAACCGCTCGAGGGCGTCCTGGTAGACCTGTTCGGCGCGGTCGTCCTCCTCGTCGTCGTCCTCGCCCTCGTGCCCGAGAGCGAGGACCAGCGACAGCTCGGCGTCCGGCCCGTACGCGTCCAGCGCCGTACGGGCCGCTTGGCGGGCCTCGTCCCACCGGCGCGCGGTGAGCAGCGCGCGGCTTGCGGCCCGGGAGCGCTCGAGGGCTTCCTCCGTCTGCGCGTCCGATGCGACAGCAGCGAGCCCATTGGCATTCGCACTTGTGATGTGATGGTCGGTATCGGCGAGCACTACGACACCTTTCGACACCGTGCCACTTGCCGGAAGTGCGCCGCCATCCACCCCTTCAAGCTGCTTGTTTTCACTTTTGTCGTGCATGGCCGTTCCGTCCCCACCCTCGCTTGCGCGACCGGGCCCCTTCCCGATCGCGCAACTATCGCCTGCAAATGGGAAACCGTCAATCCGTCACATCTGCCTGGGGCAGGATCCGGTTGCACCTTCCGCCTGGCCTCTGGGGGTGAACGCGACGGCGCACGTTTCGAGGACCGCCCACGCCTCGGCACACCCCGCTCCGTACCCCACTCCGTACCCGCTTCCGAGGAGCGCACCTGACCACCCTCGTATAAATTCCCTTATACAAGGGTGGTTGCCCAGAAACGATCGTCAGGGGAGGGGCATATGAGCGGGGATCAGGAGCCGGCGGCCGAAGGCGATCCGGAGACGGAGGTCGTGGAGGCGGAGGTCGTCGACACGGAGGTCGTCGAGGCCGAGATCGTGGAGGAAGCCGATCTTCTCCTGCCGGTCGCGGCCGGCCCCCGGCGATCTCCCCGCCCCCTCCTCGACCGGCACACCATCCTCTATCCGGGGGAGGCCGTCCCCACGGAGGCGGACGCGCCGGCGTACACCCGTGCGGACTTCGAGGTGTCGGCGAGCACGGCGCAGCGCCTGCGCGAGAAGGCTGCGCCCGCCAACACCAACCGCAACTACACGAGCCAGCGCAGGAACTTCGCCGAGTGGTGCGAGGCGATGGGCCGGGTGGCGCGGCCCTGTACGACGGCCACGTACGCGGAATGGGTCGCCGGCCTCATCGCCCGTGAGATGGCGCCGAACACCATCCGCACGTACATGTCCGGCGTGCGGATGTGGATGCCGGAGGACCGGCGGCCGGGGACGACCGAAGCCCGCGGAATGCTGGCCGAATACCGCAAGGAATGGGGCAAGCGCAACCGCGTCCGCAAGGCGCCGCCGATCACCGAGCCGATGCTGCGCGCCATGGTCGACACCTGCGATCCGCGCACGCCCGCCGGGCTGCGCGACCGGTGCGCGCTCCTGGTGGGCCGCGGGGCGCTGAACCGCCGCATCGAGCTGGCCGACCTGGACATCGAGGACGTGGAGGTCGAGGACGGCGGGGTCGACCTGTGGATCGCGTACTCGAAGACCGACCAAGAAGGGAAAGGGGAGAGCACGTTCATTCCGGCCGACCCCGCGGACCCGCGCTACGACCCGGTCTCGGCCGTACGGGACTGGCTGACCTCCCTGCACCGCATGGGAGTGCACGAGGGCCCGCTGATGCGCGCCCTCACCTCCAAGGGCCGCCTCCAGAACCGCGCCGCGGCCACCAACCGCGGCGACCACGTCACCGGCGACGCCCTCAACGACTGGGTCCGCCACCGCGCCTACCTGGCCGGACTCCCCGGCTGGCACCTGGTCACCTCACACGGCCTGCGCCGCGGGGGAGCCCAGGACATCGCCGACGCCGGCGGCGACCCGACCCACCAAGGCCGCTGGAAGCCGGGCTCCACAACGATCAAACGCGAATACCTCGACCGCGCCCAGTCCCGCGCCCAGAACCCGTGGCACCAGGTGCGAGCCGCGCGCCGCCACGCCGCGGAAGGGGACAGGGAGAAACCCGCAGGCGCTGAAGTCTCGCCCTCCGCTGGAACAGCCCCAGCCGCCCACCCGACGACCACGCCTACGAACGTATAGAGCGCTCGGCCAGTGGTTCTCGGCCGAGCGCTCTATACGGGTTGGTGGTGTGGGGTTACGGGGAGTACGGCAGGCTCGCCGTGGTCACCGTGGGGATGCTCCAGCGCTGGGAGACCCCTGTGCCACTGCAGGTCCACAGCACGAAGGTCGTGCCCCAGTTCTGACGACCCCAGGGGACGTCCAGACAACTGTTGGACTGCGGGTTGTAGAGGCTGCCGTCGGCGCGGGGGAGCCACTGCTGGCCTCCCTCACCTCGGCAACCCGAGAAGACGATAGGCGTATTGGCCCCCGTCTGGTTGCCGTTGGCCCCGACGCACTGGCCGTTGATCGTCATCGTGCCGTTGGCGTTGATGTCGAACTGCTGGGCGGGGGAGGTGTTGCATCCCCACAGCTCAGGGAGCTGGCCGTCGCTGGAGTTGTTGTTCGGCGCGTCCATGCAGATGTCCGGGGACGCGGCGAAACGGATCGAGATCTTGGATGCGGCCACCGAAGGGGTGTAGCCCTGGTGGATGGACAGGTTGGCGACGCTTCCCTTGAGCCATGAAGCGGGCTGGCCCTGCTTCTTGTTACGCCCGAGGACGAGCTGGCCGTTGGGCGCCGGGCTGGTGTTCGCCGGGTGGTAGCCGCTGGAGGCCAGTGTGCCGTTGACGTAGAGGCTCATCGCGCCCGTGGTGGAGTTGTACGTGGCGGTGAGCTGCGTCCAGATGCCCTGCTTGAAGGCGTTCGCCGGGGTGGTGGTGTCGTTGCGGTCGTAGGAGGAGGTGTCGCTGTCGCCGCGGGCGATAGAGAAGCGCCACTGCCCCGCGTCCGCCCACACCATGAAGGTGCTGGTGCGTGCGCCGTCCTGGCTGACGATCACGCCATCGGGCTTGTCCAACTTGGCCCAGGTGCTGATCGTGAACGACTGCCGTGTGTCGACGACGTTGATCGGGCCGGTCACCACTGACTTGGCCACGTCATCGAAGGCGCCGACCGGGCGGACCTTGCCATTCACCTCTACCGTCGGATAGGTGACGCTCGATTCGGAGGTGGTGTTGGCGGTGCCCGCGGAGTTCACGGCCGGAATGGCCTTTGAATCGCCGTCGAGGCGCCATTCGATCGTCGGGGTCAGGCCACTGGCGCGGGCGTGGCGGTCAGTGAAGCCCGTCACCGTGCGGATGCCCGCGACGGGGTCGCTCGCCACGCCGGGCCAGACGTACAGCACTCCGGTAGCCGTGTCCTGCGTCCAGAGGTCCGGTACACCGTCGTCGGTAACGTCGCCGTCCGAGCCGACTCGCGCGTAGGTGGCGCCCGTGAAGCCCCCGCCGATCCTCGCGGTGGGCTGCTGAGCCAGGCCGGTCACCGCGAGGAGCCCGTCGCCGCCACGTACAGATGTCTGCATCTGGTACTGGAAGATGTCGCCTGTGGCCCGGTCTCTCACCCAGAGCGCGGGCGCACTGTCACCCGCATCGCCGATGCGCAGCGCGTTGCCCGGGACCATAAGGTCCTTGTCGCCCCAGGTGGTGTTGCCGTCCACCAGAGTGGGCGCGGCCAGGGTCTGGCTGGCCTTCACCGGGTAGAACCAGAGTTTGCCCGCTTCCACCGCAAGCACTCCGGTGGCCTCGGTGATCTCACGGCCGGGTGTGCGAGTGGTCTTGGCCGAGCCGGTCATCGTGATCTGGCTGGAGTACTGCCAGGTGGCGACGGTGCTGTTGTAGCCATCGCAGGAAGGGCTGTACTTCAAGTCGCACTTGGGCTTCGCGACCTTCTCCTTCGTGCTCAGGTCGAAGGAGCCCGGGTTGCCGAGGTTGTTGTCGTAGGCGAAGAGGTCGAAACCGCCCTGTCCTCCGATGGTTGTCGGCTCGCGGTGGACGAAGAGGTCGTCCACGTTGCGGCCCGGGTCGCGGGAGCCGCGGTGGGATACCCGGTAGTCCTTCCAGGTCCGGCCGACCTCCGGCCCCTGCAGGGCGCTGGCAGTCGTACCGCTGGGGATCATGCTGGCGGCGGTGCCGTCGCTGGCCCGACCGTGGGCGATCAGGTTGCCCGCGTTGTCGGGGAGCACGATGTCGGGCCGTGCGTCGCCGCTGGTGTCACCGAAGGCGACGGGGCCCGGCTTCCACGGGACGTAGAAGGAGTACGAGAGGGTCTGTGAGGTGTTGCCGGCCTCGTCGAGGGCCCGCGCGTAGAGGATGTTGGTGCCCCAGTGGGTGGGCTTGACGCTGATGCCGGTGATGTTGAGCGGGCTGCCGCACTGCCGGGTGGCGCCGACGAGCTGGGGGTCGAAGCCGAACTCGACGCAGGCCAGGCCGGAGGTGCGCAGGCCCGAGGGGTTCGGGTCGGAGGCTGTGACGGGAATGCTGCCCGTGTCTCCGAGGCCGAGCTTGGTGATCTGCCCGTTGCCTGCCGGCGGGAACATGGTGGCCAGATCGGTGTCCGTGTAGGTGCTCTGTCCGAGCTGCATGACGGGCGGGGTGAGGTCCGCTGCGAAGTGGCAGGTAGCGCTGCTGGGGCCGCGGAGCAGGCCGTCGTCGCCGTGGGTGGCCCAGGCGTATGCGTGGCCGTCCTTCAGCGTGCCGTTGGGCGTTTCGTAGCGTGCCTCGCTGCCTGTTCCCACGAAGCCCGACCACCCCTGGTGCGCGGTAACGGAAGCGGTCTCGTCCCACACGTTCACCCACTCGGTGAGCTGGCCCTGGTTAGGGCTGCTCACGGTGGAGGCGAGGGTGGGGTTGCTCGTCGTGATCCACCCGTACTGGGCGGCGGTCTCGTTGGCGCAGGCCTGCATGTCGCCGGCGACCACGCGGCGCGGGGCCGGCACGGTGTGCGGGTTCTCCGGCACGCGGGGCGGGAAGTCGTACTGCGCGCTCAGCGTCGCGTCGTACGAGAACCGCTTGAAGGCGATCTTGTCCCCGGTGCCCTCGGGCCCGCGCAGGGCGAAGGCGAGGGGTTTGCTGGTGTCGCGGATCGCATCACGCATCGCGTTGGTGACGTTGAAGTCGACCGGGATGTCGGCATAGCAGTTGGAGTTGGTGCCGTTGCCCGGCACGTCCTGTGCGCCTATCCACTCACGGATCTCGTGGTTGTTCCAGGACACCGAGCCGTCGAACTCCCGCGCCCGGTAGACGTCCACGGAGTACTTGTTCGTGCACGACCAGTCGGAGGAGATGTATTGGCTCACGCGCAGGGTGGCGGAGTTGATGACCGCGCCGGAGAACCCGTTGATGGCGAACTCGTACAGTGCGCGCTCGATGCCCTTCTCGGTCTCCCAGCCCTGGTAGCCGACGCCAGGGTGGTCGCGGTCGGCGGAGCCGGTGCGGTCGAAGTTCCCTGTACCGGACCATGTCGGGGCACTGCCGACCCAGGCGTGGTGCTGCTTGCCGCGGGCCTCCGGTGACCACGAGGGGTCTACGTAGATCGGATAGCTGGTGTTCTCGCCGTCGAGTAGACCGGGACTCGGGGCGAGCGCGATGGCGCCGGTGGCACCCGTGGCCGGGCCGCTGACCTCGGCGCGCGTGACCGGGATCTTCGCGACGGTGGCGGTGGCACTCGGCCCTTGGGCGTTGCTCAAAGCGGGGCCGACGCCGGAGCCCGCTGCCGGCTCCACGCCAGCATCGAGGGCCGCGAACTTGGAGCCGCGGGCAGCCGCCTGACGGGGCTCCTTGGCGGACCACATCAGTGGAGCGGGAGCCCGGAAAGCGGTCTCCTGGCCGGCGGCCGCAGTGAGGCTGCCATCCTGCCCCTGCGCGAGGGTGAGCCCCTTCGCCGTGGTCGGGAAGACCAGGGAGCGCGCGGCCGGGTTGGCGGCCGCGGCGGGGCTGCGGAGGATCACGACGGTGGTGTAGCCGCCCCACTTGGTGGCGGTCACCTGGAGGTCGGTGTCAGGGGCCACGTTCTGGAAGAGCGCGCCGTTTCCGGAGAGCACTGGCTTGGGCAGGGCGCCCGGGAAGGGCGAGGACACCGACAGCTGCTTGCCGTCTTCGGTGGTCATGGTGGCCAGCGGACCCGTACCGCCGCCGGAGATGACCAGTGCGGAACTCGACGCCTTGGGTACGACCGTGCCGTCCGCCCCCGCGGTCAACGTGTCGTCCAGGGCAAGCCACTGCCCCTGCTTGTTCTTCGTGCGTGCGGGCAGCAGGCTCCGCTCGGTGCGCAACTTGCCCTCAGGCGTCACCACCGTTGTCTCGAACTCGGTGGTGAGCTCCGGCACCGGCACGTCCTTGCCGGTCTTTACCGCTTCCGCCCGCGCCTTCTCGGCAGGGCCGGAAGGTGCGGGTGCGGTGGGCGGGCTGCTCACGCTCTGGGGCGCGGCAGGGCTGGGGATCCCGGAAGGCTGCGGTGTGGCCGCCTGCGCGGCGTACGGCGCGGACAGCAACATCGCCGTCGAGAGAGCCAGCACCGCCGTGGCTGATATCGGTCGGATTGACTTGTTCGGCACCAGGTCCGTGATCTGCCTCTTCAGCAGGGCTCGCGGGCCGGGTCTTGACACATTGGACATGCTTGCGCATTCCCCCCATTACATCTGCGTCCCTACACAATCACGAGCAGAGATCCGGGGCACTCTGACAGGAACACGGCTGCCCGGCAACAGGTTTACTGCGGCATCCTTCCTTTATGTCGGAAGTAGCGGCAGAAATCGCGAGGTGATCTTGAACACGCACCTCGAAATCTCTACTCTATTTGGCCGAAACTGGATTGCGGCGTCCGGTCCGAGGAGACTAATGCGGCCAATGACGCCACTCCACGCCGCCTGACCGCAGGCGGATTGAGCGCGGCAAAGACCGTCGCTCAATCACAAGCCCGCCCCGCCAGTGAACTCCACCTAAGCAAAATAGAGTTGACCCTCCTGGTGGAGAAGAGTCGCAACCATGAAGGGAGCCCAGCGAGACTCTTGACCCTCATGACCGAAGCTGAGGGCGGGCGCCGGGACGGCGAAGATCCCTGGGGCGGCTTCCTCCGACACAGCAGGTCACAGTGGGTGTCTGTAGCGGATGGGCACCCTCCGTGCCGCGTAGAGAGGGGCACCGGGTCCATCCCACGAACACTCTTGGCTCGTGCATCCTGGGCATTAGCGAGCCATGGCTCCGTAGGCGATACGACGGCCTTCTCGGCAGGCGCAGCTGTGGCATGTTAGCGGGTTCCACGAAAGGTCCTCATCCTGCCTGGTCGCGCCGCGCGGAGGAGCCATCCCCTCTCAGGGTG